>JBOGUH010000268.1:0-5930 GCA_050695975.1 Anaerolineae bacterium | reverse complement strand
GAAGAGAACGCACGGAACGGCATCAACGAAGGCTGGATCGCCGAGTTGGCCGTGCGCCGAGCGTGGCGCAAGCACGGCATTGCCTCGGCGCTGCTGTGCGCATCTATGCGCGCCTTCAGGGCCGAGGGGCTGGACTTCGCCACGTTGGGTGTGGATGCTGAGAACCTGTCCGGCGCGCTGAGGCTGTACGAAGGCGTCGGCTTCAAGCCGGTCAAGCGGTTCATTCAGTTCGAAAAGTCGGCGCGGTAAAACGTGATGCGTGATGCTCGCGCTTCACATTTCACGTCAGGAGGCATATATGGCAATCCTTGAGGCTTCACCCCGCATACTGGATGTTCCCGATGCGCCCGCCATTCCCGGCCTGGTGTTTCGCCGCTTCTGGGACGAATCGGACTTGCCGAGCATTGTCACAATCACCAATGCCTGCCGGGCAGCGGATCACATTGAGGCAGTGGAGACGCCCGCCAGAGTCGCCAACGTGTTTCAGCCTTCAGGCAACTTCGATCCACATTGCGATGCCTTCATCGTCGAAGTGAGCGGTGAGGCCGTCGCCTACGGCCGGCTGTGGTGGCGGCGAGAGGATAACGGCACGTATGTGTATCCGCATGTCGGCGGCGTGCATCCTGCGTGGCGGGGCAGGGGCATTGGCCGCGCGCTGCTGCGCTTGAAGGAGCGACGAATGCGCGAGATCGCGTCGGCGCACCCGGACGATGCCCCGCGCTTCTTTCAGGCGTTCATCGCCGATAGCGAGACCGACTACGAAGCATTGGCGCGCGGCGAAGGCTATGCGCCCGCGAGGTATTTCTTCGAAATGGTGCGCCCGACGCTCGGCGACATTGCCGATGCGCCGCTGCCCGAAGGCCTGGAAATGCGCCCCGTCCAGCCGGAGCATTATCGAACGATCTGGGAAGCGAAGCAGGAAGCCTTCCGCGATCACTGGGGCGCTTTCGCGGCGACGGAGTGGCACTTTCAAAACTGGCTGAATGACCCTAACTTCGATCCCACCTTGTGGCAGGTGGCCTGGGACGGCGATCAGGTCGCCGGGATGGTGTTGGGTTTCGTCGATGCCGTCGAGAACGAACAGTTCCAACGCCAGCGCGGCTGGACGGAGGATATCGCCGTGCGCCGCCCGTGGCGCAAGCGCGGCCTGGCGCGTGCGCTGATCGTGCAGACCTTGCACGCGCTGAAAGAACGCGGCATGACGGAGGCCGCGCTTGGTGTCGATGCTGAAAATCTGAGCGGCGCACTGGGATTGTACAAGAGCGCCGGCTTCCGCGTGGTGAAGCGATCGGCGGCGTATCGCAAGCCGCTCACGTAGTGCGTGTTCTGCGCACGTCATGCCGATGGAACGCGCAACATGGAACACGCATTATGAGTGACGCTACAGAGGCCTGTTTGGCTGAGGCCGCGGGCGGCGCGACACCGAAGCATCGTGCGCCGTGGGCGCGACCGGGCTGGTATGCCGAGGCGACGGCGTGGATGCAGGCGCAACTGGCGCAGCTGGACTACAGGTTGACGGTCCCCATCGAGCAAGTCAAGAGCTGGTGCCTTTCCTGCATCTTGCGCGCCCTCACCACAGCCGGCGACGTTTACTTCAAGGCGGTCGCCGACTTGCCGTTGTTCGTCAACGAAGCGGTAGTCACGCAGCTGTTAGCGGAGAGGTATCCGCGCCATGTCCCTGCGCCGCTGTGCATCGATCGTGAGCGAGGCTGGATGCTCTTGCCCGACTTTGGCCGCGAACTTGGCTGGGATGCGCCGATTGAAAGGCGGGCGGAAGCGCTGCGCGCGTTTGGCCGGCTGCAAATCGACTCGACGAAGCGCGTCGACGAGTTATTGGCGATCAGGTGTCTGGATCGACGTTTGGACCGGTTGATCGATCAGATCGATCCACTGCTGAACAGCCTCGATACATCATCCGGCCTGACCGAAACCGAGATCGTGCAGTTTCGCGATCTCGGGCCGCGCCTCAAAGCGATGTGCGCCGCGCTGGTGAGTTACAACGTGCCACCGGCGCTGGTTCACGCCGATATGCACATGAGCAACGTGGCGCGTCGGGACGGCGGCTATCTCTTTTTCGATTGGACGGATGCGTGTGTCGCTCACCCCTTCCTCGACATGATCGACATCCTGCACGAGAAGGATGCAGCGGCGCAGGTGCGCCTGCGCGATCGCTACCTGGCAGTGTGGACGGATTTCGAGCCGATGGATCGGCTGTTGGAGATGTGGGCCATGGCTTATCCGCTGTGCGCCTTGCATCAGGCGGTCAGCTATCAGCACATCATCGCCAACGTCGAGGACGCGGCGAGACAGGATTTCGGCTGGGCGATGCCGTTTTGGGTAGGGAAGATTCTGAAGCAGCAGCATTTGTCCTCGTCCGACCAGGGTGAGCATAGCGGGAGATGACAGTGTATACAGACCGGCTTTATTCGGGCGAAGCCGACCTGCACGCGATGATTGATCTGCTGCTTGCGGTCCGTCCTGCCGCGCACCTGGCAGACTATCCCGGCGCCGGCGATTTGCGCGAGTGGCTAGAGCTGCCCGATACGCGGGTGAATACGCGTCTGTGGCACAACGCCCGCGGCCAACTCGCCGCCTTTGCCAGTGTGGACTTATCGCGTGGCTACATGCTGTTTGAGGTCGCGCCGCACGAGTTCGGCGGCGAGATCGAGGCGCAGATGATCGCCTGGAGCGTGGAGCGCATGCGGCGCTCCAGATACAGTGAATGCACCACGCTCGACACCAGCTGCCGCGATGATAATGCCGCGCGCATCGCGCTGCTGGAACGCCACGGCTTCGTGATCCAGGCCGAGCGCACGCTGCGCATGGTTCGCCGGCTGGATGAGCCGATCCCGGCGCCCCGGTTGCCGGCGGGCTTCAACGTGCGCCACGTCGCCGGCGAGCGCGAAGTCGAGGCATACGTCGCGCTGCATCGCGCTGCGTTCGGCACGCAGAACATGACCGTCGAGCGTCGGCTCGCCATCATGCGCGCGCCGGATTATGATGCGGAGCTCGACTTGATCGCCGTCGCGCCGGATGGAGCGTGGGCGGGGTTCTGCGTGTGCCAGATCAATCGCGAAGAAAACGCCCGCACCAGGCGGAATGAAGGCTGGACCGAACCGGTCGGCACGCATCCCGAGTTTCGGCAGCGCGGGCTGGCGCGCGCGCTGCTGCTGACAGGACTCAGCCTTTTGAAACAGCGTGGGGTGGATGCGGCGCTGCTCGGCACGTCAAGCGCCAATGTCGCGATGCAGCGTGCCGCCGAGTCGGTCGGGTTTCGCCCCCTATCCACGATCGCCTGGTTTTCAAAGCCGATATTCGACACTTGACGGAGGCAGCCTTCATACGGAATACGCAACATGCACCACGAAGTCAGGAGACGACCATGCTGCGCAATATGACTAAAGAGCACGCCATTCTCCACGATCTCGGCGACGGCCTGATCCTGCGCCGCTCGACGCCGGCGGATGCCGACGCGCTGGCCGACTTCAACGCACGGATACACAGCGACGCTGGCCCGCAGGAACCCGACGCAGGCATCGCCGCCTGGACGCGCGACTTGCTGAAAGGCGATCACCCGACGTTCGGCGTAGACGATTTCACGATCGTCGAAGACACCCGCACCGGCGCGATCGTCTCGTCGCTCAACTTGATCTCACAGACGTGGTCATATGCCGGGATCGCGTTCGGGGTCGGGCGGCCGGAGCTGGTCGGCACGCATCCGGACTATCGGAATCGGGGGCTGGTGCGCGCCCAGTTTGAGGTGATCCACCAGTGGAGCGCCGAGCGCGGCGAGATGGCGCAGGCCATCACCGGCATCCCATGGTATTATCGCCAGTTCGGCTACGAGATGGGGCTTGAACTCGGCGGCGGGCGCATCGGGTACACGCCGAGCATTCCGAAGCTCAAGGAAGGCGAAAGCGAGCCGTATCGCGTGCGCCCGGCGACGGAGGCTGATCTGCCGTTCATCGCGCAGGTGTACGAAGGGGCAGTGAAACGGCATCTGATCGCCTGTGTCCGCGACGCGGCGTTGTGGCGCTACGAAATCTTCGGCCAGAGCGAGACGAACGGCTACCGGCGAAAAGTGCGCGTGGTGGAGTCGGTCGAGGGCGAACCGGTGGGCTTCCTGACGCACAGCCCGCGGTTGCGCGGGCCGACGATGCCGGTCCAATTTTTCGAGTTGAAACCAGGAATCTCGTGGCTGGACGTGACGCCCGGCGTGATTCGCTACCTGCAGGCCACCGGCGAAGCTTATGCCGCGCGCGATCGCAAAGAGGAATTCGGCGCGTTTGCATTCTGGCTGGGAACGGATCATCCGGTGTATCAGGCGATTCCCGATCGGCTGCCGCACGTGCGTATGCCGTATGCCTGGTACGTACGCGTGCCGGACTTGCCCGGGTTCATTCGGCGCGTCGCGCCGGCGTTGGAACGGCAGCTGGCCGAGTCGGTCATGCCGGGTTACACCGGCCAGTTGAAGCTCAGCTTCTACCGCAGCGGCCTGCGGCTTGCCTTCGAGAAAGGTCGGTTGACCCATGTGGAATCGTGGCCGCCGACGCCTGCCGATGGTGGTATCGCCGGATTCCCAGACCTGACCTTCTTGCAGCTGCTGTTCGGCTATCGCTCGCTGGAAGAACTACGCTACGCTTTCGCGGACTGCTGGGTGGACACGGATGAAGCACGTGCGCTGTTGGAAGCTGTGTTCCCCAAGCAGGGTTCGGCTGTGTGGCCGGTGGCGTGATCGCCTATGGCGTATATCGCGTATCATGCGCATGACTGAGTCTCTTCCCGGAACTCCTCATCAGCAGGCGATTCTGCGGGCCATCCTTCAGGCTTACACGGATGACACCTCGATCCAGACCATCGGCGTGTTCGGTTCGCTGGCGCGGCCGGATTGCGACGAGTATTCGGATATCGATCTCGATGGGGTGATCCCCGCCGAGGCTCTCGCATCGGCGTCCGGCAAGATCCAGTATTTGATCGACTACCTGAACGCGACTGGTTTCCCGGTACTGCTCGTCGCGTGGGATGGAGAGCACGCGGCTGAAATTTTGCTGGAGTCTCTTGATCGCATCGACATTACCCTGCACGCGCCTGAGGAGAGCAAGGCCGAGGTTCTGCGCGATCTGGTCCTGATTCGCGGCGACCGAAGCAGCCTGCCGGCGGAAGGCAAGCCGGCAATACATCTTCACGACGTTGAGCAGCGCTTGCGCCGGCTGCACGACAAGTTTCCGATCCTCGCGTTGGGTGTCACGACGAGTCTGCGACGCAAGCGGTTATGGAACGCGCTCAGTTTGCTCCAGACGATGCGCGAAACGGTGATAGAAATTTACGGTCTGGCGCGCGGGAGCACTTTGCCGGTTCGCTACTTTGCGAAGCACGCCGAAGAGGATTTGCAGCAAGCGCTGGGAGAGACTTTGGCGACTTATCAGCCGGACTCGATCGCGGCGGGCTTGATGCATATCGTGAATCTGTATCGTTCTCAGTGTGACGGACTGAGCAATGACCGGCTGTTCGTGACTCAGTCGCACAAAGCCGTCTTTGATCGTTTAGAATCCATGCTCCCGGCCCACGGTCAACAGAGTAACGCGTGAACATTCTGCCTCTCATTGTGCGCTGAAGGCTGCCGGCCATCCACTTCGGAGAGCACATCCTTCGACAAGCTCAGGACAGGTCTGCCAAGCCGCCCTGCCGTGACAGGGGGGCGCTGCGGATGACAACAGCCCGTGTGCTGAGGAGCCGTGTGAGGCGAAAGCATGCCCTGCGGAGTCCCCGACCGAAGCCCGCCCTGAGCGCAGCCGAAGGGGGAGGGGGGAGCCACTAGTTACGTCGCAAGATGAATAAAGTGATGTCATCCGCTTGAGGCGCGGAACCGGCAAAGGCGCTCAGATCAGATAACAGGCCCTCGAGCAGATCTACAGGAGCGTCGGGGAAAT
>JBOGUH010000267.1:0-2763 GCA_050695975.1 Anaerolineae bacterium | reverse complement strand
TCCCTGACCTATGCGCATCGCGCTCCTGATCGCCGCCGTCGCCGGAATCGCGCTCGGACTGTTCTACGCCTGGATCGTCGACCCGGTCGAATTTCGCACGGCCGATCCGTCGCAAGTCGAAGCGCGCTATCGTGAAGCGTGGATCATCACGGCGGCTGAAGCCTACCTGGCCAGCGGCGATTGGGACCGCACGCAGGTGCGGCTCAACGCGCTGGGCGATCCGAACTTGGCGCAGAGCGTTAGCGCGCTGTTCGAGCGAGTCAGCACGAACGGCCCGAATCCTGAAGCGCGCGCGCTCGCCCGCCTGTCCGATCGGCTTGGCGTTCAGACTGCCGGAATGCTGGTCTATCTGGCGACGCCCGTCGTCACCCCAACGCCGCGCGCGTCGCCCGTAACATCGCCGCGGGCGACTGCGACGACTGCGCCAACCGCGACGGACGCCTTCCCAACACCTTCGCCCACCGCGACCCCCACGCCCGAGTTCGTCCTGGTCAGCAGCGATAGCGTGTGCGAGTCGGGCGCGCCGCAAATTCGTGTCAACGTGCAGGATCTCGAAGGGAACGGGCTGCCCGGCGTCGACGTGTGGATCACCTGGGACGGCGGCGCGGATCGATTCGTGACCGGCCTCAAGCCGGAGTTCGGCGCGGGCTTCGGCGACTTCGATATGCAGCCGGACGTGAATTACCGCGCTGGAGCCGGCACACAATCGGCGCTCGCGCTCGTCAGCAACCTGCGCGCCGGCGCCTGCGCCACCGACGGGGGTGAGGCCGGCCGGCTGTCGTGGAATATCGTCCTGCGTCCTGTCTCACCGTAGATTTACAACTTTTTTACAGCCCATACATTCCCCCGCAACACCTCGCCTCGATAATCAGTCCTGGTAAGTGGGGATTCACTCCACGGAGGTTGAAATGAAAGGCAAGCTGAGTCGCTTGCTGGCTGCTTGTGCCCGTGCTCGCCCCTCGCTCTGCGGGGTTGGACTGTTGGCCGGCTTGCTGGTCTTCAGCAGCCTCGGCTTCGCGTACGCCGAGCAGCGAAGTCCCCGACCGCAGGGCGTGGGAGGCCAGCCGCCGCTCGGACGTGGTGAGCGGCGAGGCACGCTGATCGAGGGCGAGGTGACTGCCATCGAAGGCGCGACGCTCACCGTCGCGACGCAGCATCGCGGTGAGATCAGCGTGCAGACCGATGCGGACACGAAGTTCCGCGCGCGAGATAACGCCGACTTCTCGCTGGCAGACATCCAGGTCGGCGACACCATCGCGGCGAAGGGCCGCTTCACTGGCGAAAGCACGCTGGTAGCCCGGGTTGTGATGTTGGTGCCAGCCGAGCTGGCCGACAAAGCGCACGGCAAGGTCGCGGCGATCGAGGGCGACACGATCACCGTCGAAGACAAGGACGGCAACGTAACCCACATCGTCACGTCTGCCGACACCCGGTTCCACCTCAAGGGCAACCCGGATGCCTCGATCGAGGACATCGCAGTCGGCATGTCTCTCGGCGCGGCCGGACAGTTCGATGCGAACGGCGCGCTGATCGCCGGGCGGGTCATGGCGGGCCAACCGCGTGAGCCGCGTAGGCGCGAGTCGCTCAAGGGTGGGCCGCTGGCCAGTGGCAAAGTGGCCGAAGTGAATGGCGACGGGTTCGTCATCAACTACCCGGATGGATCGACGCTCACCGTCGCCACCGATGCCTCGACGCTTGTCATCACTCGCGGCGAAGAAGGCCCGGCGCTTGGCTCGTTGAGCGACGTGAGCGAAGGCGCGCGCATCCTCGCGATAGGCGTCCCATCGGAAGACGGCAGCAGCCTCGCCGCGCGGGTGCTCATGGTCGGGCCTGGAACACACGCGAGAGGTCGGCGACCAACAACACCTATCCCCCATACTCCCTAATCTCTCCTTAGGCTTTTACCTCTCGTTTACATCCGCGCAAAACTCAGGCAACCCTCCTCGACGAAGATCGAATTGTCATGACAGGCGAGCGGCCCGGCTCGCCTCAAATCGCCGGGCACACCCCGAAAACCTCGTAGCAGCGCATCCCCATGCGCTGCGGCCGGCGGGCATGGGGATGCCCGCCTACGTTTTCGGATTACGTTTTCGGATAGACTCTTAAGGAGAGAACATTATGAAACGGCTACACTTGAACCGATCACTGTGGCGCGTCGCGATCGTCTTCGGACTGGTCGTGTTCGCCGCAGCGATCACCGTCGCCGCGACTGCCACCGCCGCGCCGGCATCGGTCAGCGGAACGGTGACGCTGCCCGGCGGCGGACTGCCGCTTCCGGCTGGAACGCGCGTCCACCTGCTGAAGCCCGATCACAGCATCTTCGGCAACGCGCAAGTGAATACCGCGACCGGCGCCTACTCGTTCGCTGCCGTGCCGCCCGGCGCGTACATCCTGCGCGCCATCCCGCCACAGGGATCAGACTACACGCCGAGCAACTTGCAGCCGGTCGCCGTGATTCACGAACCGATCGTCGTCAATCTCGAACTGACGAACCCCAGCGTGATCGGCACAGCCTACGCGCCCGACGGCGTCACGCCGGTCAACGCGTGGGTGAACGTGTATGCCTTCGATGTGCTGGTCGAATCGAGGCTGGCCGTCAGCGGATCGATCAAGCTTGGCGGGCTGGAGCCGGGCACGTACCTCGTGCAGGCCGAACGCGCCACCAGCGATCCGTACTGGCACTCGGCCAAGGTCGCCGTCATTGTCAACAGTGGCCTTACGACCACGCAAAACCTCACCCTGACCAGCGCCAACGTGTACGGC
>JBOGUH010000266.1:0-5814 GCA_050695975.1 Anaerolineae bacterium | reverse complement strand
GATCAACTTGCGGGAGTTGGTCGTTCCCCGCAACGCCATCAGTATAGCCCATGCGGCCATCCAGCGCAGCTACCTTTGTGCCACGTGGAAGTCACCATTGTTCGTTGCGTTGTAACATTTGTTACGCGTCGCGCGACCACGTATTGGTGTGCAACTCGGCTGGTTTGAGTACGACGATCCCACCAGACGAGGTGGTAATTATCCCTTCAGCCCGCAGGTCGCGAAGGATGCGCGCAATGGCCGGGCGCACGGACCCGACGGCATCGGCTAATTCTTGCTGCGTCACCTTAACCACGAGGCTCCGTCCCTGCTGGCGTGACGCAGCCAGGTCAAGCAGGTGTCGTGCGACCCGTTGCCTTAGCGAGCCAAAGGCATTACCGGCTAGAGCCTCAAGCGTATCATACAGCCGACGTGTGACTTCTTGCGCCATCAGCCATCCCACCTTGGGTTCAGTCTGCCCACTCATTTGCAGCATACGGACGTTGAGCATCAAGAGCGCTGCGTCTGTCAGGATTTGCACACTTACGGGCGCTGGTCCACCGACGATCGCCGCTATTCCCAATAGGTCGCCAGCGCGCGCGTAGCGTACTGTGATCTGTCGCCCATCTGGGGAGGTCATATAGACGCGGATAAGCCCCGAGATAACGAGGCCGCAGCGCGGCTCATCCTCTTCGTAATACAGGGTTGTGCCAGCGGGGAGATCAACCGGGACAGCATCTTGAGTGAGGGTTTCACGCACTGTGGGCGGGAATGCCGCGAGCACACTCTTGGCAAGTGCTTCATCGATTGCAGTTGCGGATATCTTGTGCCGATTCGTCATGGCAACATCCTATCCTCACGATACTAATGGGTTCCTCAGCCCGGCGTTCTGCAACGACCGCCAGGTCATGTAGGTCTTCCATCGATGCGGTAAATCACCGTCGCGGTCACTGCCCAGCTTCCAGGTCCCGTAGCGCAGGCGGCCGGCCGACCCAGCGGTTGATCTCCGCGCCGTTGCCATCGAACAGGATAAAGGTCGGTGTGAATTGGAAGGCGTGCAGCTTTCCGAACTCGCGCCCGGCCGGCGTCGCGACGTCGAGGCGGAGCACCTGCCCGGCCTTCCAATCCCGTTCCAGCCCGTCCACGGCGGGCTTCGCCGACAGGCAGGCCAGTCAGAAATCCGAGTAGAACTCGACCAGCGTCGGCGTGCCCGCCGAAACCGCACGCTGCACATCGGCGGCCGATGCGAAGACGCGCGGCGGGGCGGTGCGCAACGCGAAGTAGACGCCGACGGCAAGCACGAGGGCAATGCCCCATATCGACCAGGCCAGGACACCGGCGCGGCGCGCGATCAGTGCGATCAGCGATCCACCCAGCAGGGCGACGACGCCAATGAGGAACGAGTTCTGGTTGAAGAGTTGAGCGGGAGTCATGCGCGGCGAGTCTCGTCGACGCCGTGGCGATGTTGGGAGTCGCCCGGCGGCGGCGGCGCGCCGGTCGGCCCCAGGATGGCGACCAGCGCCTTGTAGTCCGCGCCGAGGATCACGGTATCGTCGAGCAGCGTGACCGGCAGTTGATCCGACCAGGTCAGCTTGCGCAGCGCGGCGAGCGCCTTTTCGCGCGCGTCTGGTGGCACGCGATCAAGAGGAGCAAATTGAACGCTGACGCTGGGGTACTGTTTTTTGAGGTAGTCGACCATGCTCTGGCAGACCGCGCACCACGAGGCGCTGTAAATCATGGCTTTCATGGTTTAGTCGTGTAGTCGTTCGTCACGTAGTCGTGTAGTCGTTCGTCACACGCGGTGGGAATTGTAGCATAGAAAACAGCGAACGGCGTTGACTTTCCGTAGGGTTCGCGCCGCCTGAGCGTCGATCGATCGTCAGCCACGCATGGCCTGCGCGGAAACTGCGCGCCACGCAGCAGCGTCTTCTCTGGTGTATCTTGATGTTGGACGCCTGTCCTGAGCGAAGTCGAAGGATTGGAGGTGAGAGGATGTTCAAACAAGGACTCTTTCAATATGTGCCATCCATCAAAAGCGCGAAAGCGCTGATCGCCGCGCTGTGGGTGACAGGTGTGCTGCTCGTCTCGATCGGCCTGCACAGCGCCGAGGCGCGCACGTCAGCAGACACGACTGCCCCGACGCCGCTCGCCAGCCCTTTGACCGAACCAACCCAGCCGGCGTTCGCCTCGCCGCTGCCGACGCCACAGCCGACACCCATCGTCGCGGCAGTGTCGCCCAGAGACGGCGCAGTGAACGTCCCACCGGAGACGCCGCTGACGATCGACTTTCGCACCCGGGTCGATCGCCGTGCGATCGAAAGGGGGCTGGCGATCGTGCCGCAGATCGATGGGAAATTCGTGTGGGACGATCGATCGGTGGCCTTCGTGCCTAATGGCGGCTGGGCGCCAGGCGTCACCTATCACATTTCATTGCGTAGGGGTGGACAGCTGTCCGCCCCTGCTACAACGTGGTCGTTCAGCGTCGCCCCCTTCGTCCGGGAAACCACGCCAGGCCAAAACAGCACAATCGATTGGAATGGCGCAGTGGCGATCACGTTCGACGAGCCGATGGACCGCGCCAGTGTGGAGGCTGCGTTTTCGATATTCCCGGCGATCGAGGGGACATTCCGTTGGGAGGAAGACACCACGCTCGTTTTTACTCCGCATGACGAATGGGCGGCAGGAATGAGTTACGTGGTCACGCTCGAGCCAAGCCTCGAGACGGCCGAGGGCAAACAGCCACTGCGCTCGCCGTTCCGGCTGAATTTTTCGACGCCGGTCGAGCAGGGGCCTATCTCTTTCGGCTACGGTCCGAAGGTGCAGGTCGTGAATCCCGACGGTCGCCGCGCCGTGCAGTTCGAGGCATCAGGCAACCTGCGACCGATCAGCGTCCGCCTGCACGCGCTGACGATCGAGCAATTCCTCGATCGCTACACCTCGATGTTCCGCGGCGTCGGGCCGGCCGAGGACAAGCACGTCCGCGTGGACGATCTGCCGGTCGTCGGCGAGTGGCGGCACGCCATCAGCAGCGAAGGCATCGACGAGCTGATACTGCCATCCGGCCTGGCAGGCGGACTGTACGTGCTGACGATCGAGCACCCGGCCGCCAGGTCCGACGAGCTGATCGTCGTCTACACCCACGACACCCTGGTGCTGAAACAGGCCGAAGGGCACATCGCGACGTGGGCCAGCGCGATCGGCGGCGGTCCTCTGGCCGATATGCGCATCCGCATCTACGATCGCGACGCGACGCTCATGGCCGAAGGGCAGACCGACAAGCAGGGCCTGTTTGTCACGACGGCGCCCATCGACCCGCAGCCGCTGATCGTCGTCGGCGAACGCGACGGCGAGATCACCGTCAGCGGACTGAGCAATGAGTGGGAGCAGAGCGGCTGGTATGGGTGGTGGCAGCCCGCGCCGAAGGCGAACCGCACGCGCGCCTACATCTACACCGACCGGCCGATCTACCGGCCCGGCCAGACCGTCCACGTCAAAGTCGTGGCGCGCTACGACAACGACGCCGTGTACAGCCGCATCCCGCTGGAGTGGGACGTGATCGTCCGGCTGCGCGACGCGCGCGACAACGTCGTGTCGGCGCAGACGCTTCACGTCAACGAATACGGCACACTTAACACGTCGTTCGATCTGGCCGAGGGCGGGACGGTCGGGTCGTACCACGTCGAAGCGCAGATCAAAGACGAGGTGCACCGCCAGGCGATCAAGGTCGAAGAATACCGCAAGCCCGAGTACGAAGTGGTCGTCCGCAGCGATCGCGGCAATCTGGTGCAGGGCGAGCCGGTGAGCGTGGCGGTCGAGGTGCGCACGTATTTCGGCGCGCCGGTGGAAAACGCGCGGGTCGATCTGGCTACCTACGTGCGCGCGTACGACTGGTACTGGTATGAGGGTGAGGACGATGCGGGTGGCGCGTGGGCGCCGCTCGAGAGCAAACTTTCCGGCACGACTGACGCGCAGGGCCGCTGGACAGGTCAGCTGATCCCGAAAGTCTACAACTTCAGCGACTACCGCCACGCCGTGCCGATGCTGATCGAAGCAACAGTGAATGACAGCAGCGGACAGGCGGTCAGCGCACACGCGCAGGTGACCGTCCACGATGCGGCGCTCGGCCTGACCGCTTCATTGCCCCGGCACGCTTATCAGCCTGGGCAGGTTATCCCGGTCAGCGTGTATGCTCGCGACATCGACGGCCGCCCGCGAATCGATGAGCCGGTTACCGCCGCTGTCCTCGGCTGGTCGAACGAAGGATCGTACGGAGGCGCATACAACCGCGTGCTGGCTCGCGCCGAGGGCCGAACGGGCCAGGACGGCAGCGTCCTCCTCAATTTGAAAGTGGCCCAGCAGGGTTGGTACGAAATGCGCATCACCGGCCGTGACGGTCAAGGCCACTCCGTGACGCGCACCGACTGGGTGTGGGTGTACGATCCGTCCAGCCAGTCGCCCTGGTATACCGGCGATTCGGGCGAGCTGCAAATCAGCGCCGACCGATCGACGTACGCGCCGGGCGATACCGCGCAGTTGTTGATCCGCACGCCGCTGAACGGCACGGCGCTGTTGACGTTTGAGCGCGGCAGGACGCGCCGGGCGCAGGTGGTCGAGTTGAGCGCGCCGACGACGATCGTGCCGGTGACGATCCAGGACGACGACGCGCCCAACGTGTATGTCGCCGTCAACGTCTACCGCCCGCTCAACCCACACGCCGATCCGAGGTGGCAATCGATCCCCGAAGGCGATCTGCTCGTCGCGCGGACGAACCTGAGCGTTCCCGCCGATAACCGGCGGTTGACGGTCGAAGTGACGCCCGACCGATCCGTTTATGGCCCGCGCGAGGAGGCGACGTTCACTATCCAGGTGACCGGCTCGGACGGCGCGCCGGCCCAGGCCGAATTGTCTTTCGCGCTGGTCGACGAATCCATCTATGCGTTGAGCGAAGAACTGACGACTGATCCATTCGAAGCATTCTACGCCGAGCGAAGTGATATTGTCCGCACCTACGACTCACTGCGGCCGATCCGCTGGCTGGGCGGCGGCATGGGAGGTGGCGGGGGCGGAGGCGACGTGCTGGGCAACCCGCGCTGGAACTTCCCCGATACGGCCTATTGGAATCCGACGATCGTCACCGACGCCAACGGTCGCGCAATGGTGAAAGTTCAATTGCCCGATTCGCTCACGCGCTGGCGCGCGGTTGTCCGCGTGGTCACCGCCGACGAGTTCCCCCGCGTCGGCCAGGCAGTCGCGTCGATCACGACGACGCAGCCGATCGTCCTCCGGCCAGCGCTGCCGAGACAACTCGTGCAGGGCGATCAGTTCCTGATGTCAGCGGTCGTTCACAACAACACCGGCCAACCACGTGAGGCAGAGGTCTGGATCGAGGTTGAGGGATTGGAGATTGGGACACAGATGAACACGGAAAACACAGATCAGTCTGCGTTCATCCGCGTTCACACGTGCCCTGGCGGGCAGTGCCAGGGTCAGCGTCCAGAAATAACGCGCACGGTTGTCATCTCGGCGAACGGGTCGGTCGTCGTCGGTTGGCCGGCAAGCGCATCAGCGCTGGGCACGGTCACGGTGACGCTGCGTGTCCAGGCGGGTGATGCCGCCGACGCGGTACGCATGGCGCTGCCGGTCGCGCCGCTGGCGGCGCCGGACGTGCAGTCGGCCGTCGGCGAGGTCGAGACGAGCGTCGAGGAGATGGTCGATCTGCCGCCGGGCGCGATCGATGAAGCGTCGGCAATCGACATCGACCTGTCGCCCTCGATCGCCGCCAGCGTGCTGGATGGATTGGCTTACCTGACCGGCTATCCATTTGGCTGCGTGGAA
>JBOGUH010000265.1:0-7776 GCA_050695975.1 Anaerolineae bacterium | reverse complement strand
CACCGGCCCCGGCCGGCGCACGCCGTTCAGCAAAATTGATCTGCCTCAGCCCACCCGACGTGTGATCGAACTAGCGGTGGACGAGGCCCGGCGCATGGGCGATCACTACATCGACACTGAGCACCTGCTACTGGGACTAGTGCGTCAGGGCGACGGTATGGCGATGGACATCCTGCGCCAGCTGAGCGTGACGCCGGAGCAAATCCGGCGTGAAATTGCCAGAGTCAGGCGTTCACGCGACGAGCCCGATTCATAGGGCCGCAATCCGCCAAGTTGTCCATGCGCCTTAGCGCACCTCGACGCATGAAAATTCAATTGCTCCGGCTGGGTCCGAGACCCAGCGCCCATGGATCGGGGGTCACGCACCCCCCGACCAGCAAAAGAGCAGTGAATTTGGTTGCGACTGACCCGCTATGGGTATTGTGCCAGCACGCGCTTGAGATCGTCGAAGGTCACAACCGGCGCGACGGCGTTGAGGAAATCACTCAACTTCGGAATCTTGGCGCGCAGCTCGCGCACCGCCGGCCCGATCGGATCCGCGCCCGACGCGCCGGGCTGATCCGCGTACGATCCGTAGAACGCGAAGTAAGCCTGATTCAGCTTGCGAATGGTGTAGCCGTTGTCAAGGAACACTTTGCGGCGATCCTCCATGTAGCTCTCTGCTTTGACGATCCACGCCATGGCCTCGGACCGTAGTGATTCGCTTTCTGCGCCGCGACCGGCTGTTTTATCTTCATCTGCTTTTAACATCAGCGTATGAGCTTCAGCCAGGTATTCGTCAACCTGGACGCGCGTCGCGTGCATCTCGCGGTTGAAGCTGAAGACATTCGGGTCGGGTTCGGGCGAAGGCGCGCCGGGCTCGACCGGCTTGGGTGGATCGTACACGAACGCATAGTCGCGCCTCGCGATTTCGGGGTAATAGCGCTTGAGGACGCGGATGCCGGCTTCATCCCCTACCATCGAGGCGACCGTTTCGTTGATGGTGCGCGTTTCACCACCCATTGAACTGAGCAGCAACTGGAGCCCCAGCGGGCGCAGGAACAGCCAGTGATGCGTCCACTCGTGCGAAATCACTTGAAGCAGGAATAGCAAGTCTTGCGTTTCGAGGATCATCGACGGGTAGACGGCCAGCCCGCCGATCGGCGTGACGAGCGCCGACTTGTCCAGCCGCGTGAAGAGGTCGTCCTCGATCGCCTCGGCGCGCTCAACCGTCAGACCGGCCGACAGGCCGGCGCCCTCTTCGCGCAGGATCTGATCGCGCGGCGAGATCACCAAGATATACGGCAGCGGCGTGATGCGTGACTGCACCGTCGGGAAGATTCGCCCGCCGATCGCCAGGCCTTCGTCGGCCAGCACGCTGGCGATTTGTGTTTCGATGATCGCCTCGGCCGTGGGCCTGCGCCGCTCGACCTCGGCGCGCAGCCGATCGCGCTCGGCGCGCCGATCGGCGCTGGCCGTATCGGGATCGGCTGCGTCCGGACTGGCATACAGGCGATCGACATCGTGTTCGGCGGCAAACAGCTGGCGAGTCAAGTTAAGATAATCGACGACGAACCGAGCGCGCTGTTGATCATCGAGAAAGTTTTGAATCGGAACGATGCCCTGCGCCCCTTTCTCGGCAAACGCCTCGACGATCCAGCGCACGAAGTCGAATCGATCGGATCCGACAATCCGATCGATCTTCGTATCAAACGCATCCAGCGGCGGCGTGTCGCCCGTGAAGAGCAGAGCCAGCGCGAAAAAAAAGAGGAGACGTTGGAGAAATAGTTGTAGACGGCTGAGCACGCGACCCCCCATCCGCCGACAATATACCGCGCTCGATGCCGGTTGGCAAACAAAAGCCCGATCATCCGGTGTAAGGGATGATCGGGCTTTACAATTCGGGGGATCGAGCAGCGGCTTCTCTGCGCCGCCCGATCCGTGCTCAATCGCCCACCTGCGCCAGATGGGCCGTCTTGAGCCAACACCCGGGAAACGTCTCGTTTCTTCCCCGCTATTCTTCCCTGCTTTTGCCGAGTCCGTGACTCGGCAACCGAACGGCGAGTCAGTGCGCAGCCTCCCCATGGGCGGACTCGCCGCGAGCGAGCGAGGGACACGTTGACTACTTGCGTGTCTTCGTCCGCGCAGAGGTGTGGTTCTGCACCGTCGATTGGTCGAGCATAGCCAGGATATTCGATCCCCGGATGAACACGCGCCGCCCGCCATTCAGCTTGCTCACCGGCAAGTGACCCTCGGCGATCATTCGCTTCAACGTGCTCAGGCTAACTCCCAGTATCTCTGCAGCCTCTTCCCGCGAATAGACCGCATTGGGTTCGACAGCAGGTTTCGGCCTGACCATGCCTTTGCCTCCCAATAACGATGGGAAGAGTCTATCATGGCTCAGTCCGGTTGTCAATGGACTTTTTACCCTCTTTTGTGGCTAAATAGAGTTATTGAAGGTTCATTATGGTTCACATTTGTTGAACCCGAGCGACGAAGTGCAGCGCGTTGCATTCGTCCCCACGTCTGGGCCACGGCTCGATCGCGCTGTGCTATAATCCAATGACGCGTTGAGGAGCCAGCTGCATGCAATTCCTCGTCACCGGCGGCGCTGGATTTCTAGGCACACACCTGTGCAATCGACTCGCGCGCGACGGGCACACCGTCCGCGCGATCGACGATCTCAGCGCCGGCGATCCATCCCGACTCGATCCGGCGATTCTCTTCACGCGCGGCGACGTAGCCGACATCCCCAAACTGTGGTCGTTGTTGCAAGGCGTCGATTGCGTCTACCACCTGGCCGCGCGCGTATCGGTGCCGCAGTCGATCCTGTATCCGCGCGATTACAACACGGTGAACGTCGGCGGGACGGTCGCGCTGATGGAAGCGGTGCGCGACGCGGGCGTCAAACGGGTGGTGCTGACCTCGTCGGGCGCGGTGTACGGGCAGCAGCCTCAGCAGCCGGTGCGCGAGGATGTGCCCCCTAACCCCGACTCGCCCTACGCTGTCTCGAAGCTGTCCGCCGAGTATTACGTTCGGACGATCGGCGCACTGTGGAAGA
This sequence comes from Anaerolineae bacterium, assembly GCA_050695975.1. Lineage (GTDB taxonomy): Bacteria > Chloroflexota > Anaerolineae > Fen-1058 > Fen-1058 > DASSFZ01. The sequence continues at coordinate 4,736 of JBOGUH010000265.1, read as the reverse complement.
TCGAAACGGTGACGCTGCGCATTTTCAACGCCTACGGCCCCGGCCAGGCGCTGCCCGCCTCACATCCACCCGTCGTGCCACAGTTCATGAAGCAGGCGATCGGTGGCGGGTCGCTGGTGATTTTCGGCGACGGGACGCAGACGCGTGACTTTGTGTACGCGGACGATGTGATCGATGCGCTGATCGCCGCCGCGACGGCAATGACTATCGATCGCGAAGTGATCAACATCGGCAGCGGGCAGGAGACGTCGATCAACGATCTGCTCAAGCATGTCGAGCGCGTCGCCGGCCGAAAGGCCGAGCCGCTGCACAACACGTCGGTCGCCGGCGGCGTCCGACGGCTGTACGCCGACATCGGCAAAGCGCAGCGCCTGCTCGGCTTCAAGCCGCGCGTCTCGCTCGACGAAGGATTGCGATTGACATTGCTGCATAACCTCAAATACCGGACGGATCGCTAATCGCTTATCGCCTATCGTTCCTCGAATCGTTACGGATGTCAGCCAGCAACCGCGCAGAACGGGGCGCAAGCGGTCCGCAATCGGCAATCTATTGATGCCAATTGGCAATCGGCAATACGCAACCCCGCAAAGCGGGGCGCAAGCAGTCGAAAATCCAAAATCTGCGTTGCGCGGCGAACCCTCCTACGTCTGGCGCTTCGGCCAGAGCCGCCGCCTTGACATGATCCTGAGGGCGCTGCCGCTCGACGCGCGCCGCATCCTGGTCGACGGCTGTGGCATCGGCTTGTACGTCGAACATCTCGCCGAGCTGGGCTATAACACCGTCGGGCTAGACGTTGACTTCGAGCGCGTCGCGCAGGGGACAGCATCGGGCATCGAGCAGCTGCACGTCGCTGTCGGGGAGCATCTTCCGTATCCCGACGCGACCTTCGATGCCGTGTTATCACACGAAGTGATCGAGCACGTCGCCGACGATCGGCTCGCCACGCGCGAGATGATCCGCGTCTTGCGGTCGGGCGGACGCGTGATCCTCTTCGGTCCCAACCGGCTGTACCCGTTCGAGACGCACGGGCACTACTGGCGCGGCGCATATCACTTCGGCAACACGCCGCTGATCAACTACCTGCCTGACCCGATCCGCGATCGGCTCGCGCCGCACGTGCGAGCCTACACCGGGCGCGGGCTGCGAGCGCTGTTCGCCGGATTGTCTGCCCGCGTCATCACACACACCCAAATCTATCCGGGCTACGACAACATCGTCGCTCGCCGGCCGGGACTGGGTCGGGTATTGCGCTTCGTGACCTACACCTTCGAGCGCACGCCGATGCGGCTGTTTGGGCTGTCGCACTTCCTGGTCGCTGAGAAGATTTGATTTCGTTGTCGCTAAGCGCATGATGCGCGGCTCTTATGTGAGTTGCCAATCCGCGCTGTACTATGGTCTGATCCCCGACAGCGCGTACTCTCTCCTTGCGTAAACCCCCAATCCCTGATACGATTTAGCAACCCTCCCGCAGGTTCCGCAACCTGCGGGAGGGTGTGCCCCAAAGGAGTATCCCGTTTTGAACGGCGAATCTCGTATCACGCTAAGTGTCTCGCGCCGGCAGCGACGGCGCGCCGCCCACAAGAGCAGCAGGAACGTGCCCGGCCTGCTGGCCGGCTGCCTTGCCCTCTTCGTCGGACTGTGCGCGCTGTTCTTCTTCGGCAGCATCGGCGCAGCCGCGGCCGTCTACACCTCGCTGACGCAGGACCTGCCCGACCCCGGCCAGATCGAGGCCGAATTTACCCAGGGCGCCGACGAGTTCTTCGAGACGACCAAGATTTACGACCGCACCGGCAAAGTGCTGCTGTACGAAGTGATCGACCCGCGCGCCGGTGACCGCCAGTGGGTGCGCCTCGATCAGATCCCACCGATCTGCCAGAGCGCGACGATCGCCATCGAAGATAAGACCTTCCGCACCAACGTCGGCTTCGACCCGATCGGCATCGCCCGCGCCTTCGTCACCAACTTGCGTGGCGGCGCCATTCAGGGCGGCTCGTCGATCACCCAGCAAGTCGTGAAGAACACGCTGATCGCTCCCGACGAGCGAACCGAGCGTTCGTACGAACGCAAGATCAAAGAGATCATCCTGGCGGTCGAGATCAGCCGGCGCTACAGCAAAGACCAAATCCTGGAGTGGTACCTCAACACGAACAACTACAGCAACGTGGCGTATGGGATCGAGGCGGCGGCGCAGGTGTACTTCGGCAAGAGTGTGCGCGATCTCAACCTGGCCGAATGCGCCATGCTGGCGCCCATTCCACAATTTCCGCGCCTGAATCCCATCGACGAGCCGGTCGAGGCGAAAAAACGCCAGGAACTGGCGCTCGACGCGATGGTGCGCGAAGGTTACATCACGCCGGAAGAATCGGTGGCGGCTAAGTTTCAGGACCTGGTGATCGCCGGCGGCGTGGCCGAGCGCTTCGACATTCAGGCGCCGCACTTCTCAGTCTACGTTCGCAAATGGCTGGAGGATCACTTCGGCGCAGACGTGGTGTATCGTGGCGGGCTGAAGGTGTACACCACCGTCGATATGGACTTGCAGAACTTCACGCAGAAGGCTATCGCCGATCAGGTGAAGAAACTCACCGAGGAAGGGCACAACGCCAACAACGGCGCGCTGGTCGCCATCCGGCCGGCCAGCGGCGAAATCCTGGCCATGGTCGGCAGCGCCGATTACTGGAACGACGCGATCGACGGCAAGTTCAACGTGGCGACCGGCCTGCGCCAGCCCGGATCATCCTTCAAGCCGTTCACCTACGTCACGCTGCTGGCGCAAGGCGCTCCCACTTCGCACGGTCTCCTCGACGCGCCGACCCGCTTCGATCAGCCCGGCGCCAACCCGCCGGTGTACGTGCCGGAGAACTACGATCGCAAATATCACGGCTACCAGCGCCTGCGCTTAGCGCTGGCCCGCTCGTACAACATCCCTGCTGTCAAAGCGCTGCAGCTGGCCGGCGTCGATAACGTCATCCGCACCGCGCACAAGATGGGCATCACCACGCTCGATCGCGGCCTCGACTTTTACGGCTTGGCGCTCACGCTCGGCGGCGGCGAAGTTAAAGTGATCGACATGGCTTACGCCTTCGGCGTGTTCGCCAACAACGGCACTCTGGCCGGCGCGCCTGTCCTCGAAATGCGGCCCGGCTATCGCGAACTCGACCCGGCGCCGGTGCTGCGCGTCGAGCAAAGCGACGGCGCCATCTTGTGGGAATACTCCCCCACCGTCGTAGTCGACGGCCAGCCGGCGATGCAGACGCAGTCGATCCTCGATCCGAAACTGGCCTACCTGATGAACAGCATCCTGTCGGACAACGCCGCGCGCTGGGCCGCGTTCGGATCGCCCAACGTCCTGGAACTCGATCGGCCCGCCGCGGTCAAAACCGGCACGACCAACGACTTCAAGGACAACTGGACGATCGGCTACACGCCGCAGGTCGCCGTGGGTGTGTGGATCGGTAACACCGACAACACCGAGATGAAGAACGTATCGGGCATCAGCGGCGCCGCGCCGGTCTGGCACGACGTGATGATGTACGTCCTCAAAGACAAGCCGGTCGAGCCGTTCGTGCGGCCGCCCGGATTGGTCGAGCGGACGGTGTGCGCCACCACCGGCCTGCTGCCGACCAAGTACTGCCCGACCACCGTCGAGCTGTTCATCCCCGGCAACGAGCCGACCTCCTACGACACGCTGCACCAGGCCTTCCTGATCGATAAAGAGACCGGCAAGCTGGCCACCGTCTTCACGCCACCCGACAAAGTTGAAGAGAAGATTTTCGAGATCTATCCGCCCGAAGCGGCGGAGTACGTCATCACCGCCGAGATTCCGCAGCCGCCCAGCGAATACGATACCGTGTACGGCCCGCCCCCCAACGCGTATGGCGACGCAGCGATCATCGACCCTGGCCCGTATTCGTATATCCGCGGGCAGGCCGTGATCACCGGCAACGCCAAGATCGGCAACTTCGCCTCTTACCGGCTGGACTTCGGCCAGGGGTTGAATCCCACGCAGTGGCAGCAGATCGGCCCGGATCACACCAATCCTATCGATCGGGGGCCGCTCGAACTGTGGGACGTGACCGCGTTCGACGGGTTGTACAGCCTGCGCCTGAGCGTGTTCCAAAACGACGGCAACGTCGCTACCTCAGTCGTGCAGGTCACGGTCGACAACATCTCGCCGACCTTGACGTTGCTCTATCCGCCCGACGGCCAGGAATACTTTTTCGGCAGAGACGAGTGGGTCAGCCTCAACCCCGATGTGCAGGACAACATCGCCATCGATCGCGTCGAGTTCTTCGCCGACAACGAAGAGTCGCCGTTCCTCGTCCGCCCGGTGCCGCCGTACGACGCCAAGTGGCTGCTCAACGATGGCAAAAAACTCGGCAGCCATACCTTGTACGCGCGCGCCTACGACAAAGCCGGCAACGTGATCGACAGCGATAAGGTCAGGGTGATCGTCAAATCCAGGCCTGCGGCCAGCAGCCCGTGAGCTGCGCAGTTCCCACAACAGCGCGCTCCGCGGCATATGGCGGAGCGTGTTTCATTTTTAGGCCCATCGGCGCAGAAACCTCGTTTAACCATACATGGCGCAAACCCGATTCCAATTGACATATACTCTATAATGGTGAACAGCAGTCGTATGCGCCCTTGACCCAGTCTCTGCTTCAATTTCACGGAATGCGTTTGAACTCTAACGAATTCTTACGCACAAATGGGCGCTTCCTCTTATATAATTCTATTGC
>JBOGUH010000264.1:0-7225 GCA_050695975.1 Anaerolineae bacterium | reverse complement strand
GGCGCATACCGGTATCTTTGGCTCGTCGATGGGTGGTCTCATCAGTCTATATGCGTTCTTCCGCCGCCTGGATGTTTTTGGCCTGAGCGGAGCCATGAGTCCCGCTTTGTGGATCGGCGGAGGCGCCATCTACCCCTACGTGCAACAGGCTCCTTTTGTGGCGGGCAAAATCTATCTGGATCATGGCACGCGCGAGGGCAGCGCCCGGCGCATGCAGGCGCTGCTGCGCGAGAAAGGCTATCGAGACGAACGAGATCTACTGTATGTTGTGGAACAGGGAGGCACGCACAGCGAGACGGCCTGGGCGCGCCGCCTGCCCGATGCGCTGAGGTTCCTTTTGCGTTCGTAGGTTTTGGTTTTGATCCACGAATTTACACGAATCAACACGAATAAAAATTTAAGCAGAAGTTCTCCGTCAGTTTGGTATACGCGTTGATGCGCACGGCGAGTCCATCCCATCCCGCTCCGCTTCGCGTCGGGGACCTACGGCAGGGAGGCTTCGCACTGACTCGCCGCTGAGCTGCCGAGTCACGGACTCGGCAGGAGCGGGAAACCGGCGGCTTATTTCTGTCGCGCTGTACTAGCGGATAGAACTTCTCAGCGAGGAGGCAGCGAATGAAGATCGGCATACTCGGCGCAGGAAGAATCGGCGGCACGCTTGGCAAGCGATGGGCCGACAAGGGGCACGAGGTTTTCTTCGGCGTGCGCGATGCGAGCAGCGACAAAGTTCAAGCCCTCATGAATTCAATCGGGCCGCGTGCGCGGGCGGGCAGCGTCGGCGAAGCCGCTGCATTCGGCGAGATCATCCTGCTCGCCGTGCCGTGGGCGTCGGCGCAGGAGGTGGTCCAGCAGGCGGGCGACCTGACCGGCAAGGTTCTGATCGACGCGACCAACCGGATGGTGAGCGCATCGCCAGGCAGCGCATCGATGGCCGAGGACGTTGCCCGCTGGGCGGCTGGCGCGAAGGTCGTCAAGGCGTTCAATTCGAGCGGTTTCGCCAATTACGCCGATTCGAAGTACGGCGCGCAGAACGTCGATAACTACCTGTGCGGCGATGACCCCGAGGCGAAAGCGATCGTCGCCGAACTATCCCGGTCGATCGGCCTCGACCCGGTCGACGCCGGGCCGCTGTCGAACGCCGCGCTGCTCGAATCGCTCGCCAAGCTGTGGGTGCAGCTCGCTTATCCTTTGGGTAAAGGGCCGGCCATCGCCTTCAAACTGATGCGCCGTTGAGATATCGGAAACGTAGACGTTTCGCGTTGAAAGGATGGTAGTCTACCTGAATGGATGATCATCAGATCGATTACAGCCGCAAGTGGCACGTCATGGCCGCCGTCGCGATGGGCATCTTTCTGGCAACGATCGACGGCAGCATCGTCAACCTCGCGCTGCCGACGCTGGTGCGCGATCTGCGAGCTGACTTTGCTACCGTCCAGTGGGTCGTACTGGCTTATCTTCTGACGCTAGCGACGCTCATGCTCGGCGTCGGCCGGCTGGCCGATATGCGAGGCAAGAAGCCCATCTACACAGCCGGGTTCGTCATTTTTACCGTCGGCTCAGTGCTGTGCGGACTCGCTCCCAGCGTGTACGGGCTGATCGGCTTCCGTGTCTTGCAGGCAGTCGGCGCGGCGATGATCCTGGCGCTCGGCGCGGCCATTCTGACCGAGGCTTTTCCTCCATCTGAACGGGGCAGAGCGTTGGGACTGTTCGGCACCGTCGTCTCGGTGGGCATCGTCGTAGGTCCTACGCTAGGTGGCGCGTTGATTGACGCGCTGTCCTGGCACTGGATTTTCTTTGTCAACTTGCCGGTTGGCATCGCAGGGACGCTGATGGCGATGCGTTTTGTGCCTGCCGTTAAACCCGTCGGCGGACAGCATTTCGATTATTGGGGCGCGATCACGCTGTGTATCAGCTTGCTGTGCTTGTTGTTCGCGCTGACGCTGGGTCAACAAGTCGGTTTTGACGACAGCCGCATTTTGCTCCTGTTTGTGGGGTGGACGCTGTTCACGGTCGTGTTCATTCTGATCGAATGGCGCAGCGCCCAGCCGATGATCGACCTGCGCCTGTTCCAAAACCGTCTCTTCAGCATCAACCTGATCACGGGCCTGATCACCTTCGTCGCTATCGCCGGGTCACTCATCCTCATACCGTTTTACCTGGAGAACAGCCTGGGATTTAACACGCGCCAGGTAGGTCTGCTGTTGGCCGTGGTGCCGATCGGGTTAGGACTGACATCACCGATATCGGGCGCGCTATCGGATCGATTCGGGACACGCTCGATCACCGTCATCGGGCTGCTGGCATTGCTCATCGGCTACACTGCGCTCAGCACACTCACGACCCAAACCGATGCGCCGGGTTTCCTGCTGCGCTTCGTTCCGATCGGTATCGGGATGGGCATCTTCCAATCGCCCAACAACAGCGCCATCATGGGGGCAGCGCCGCGCGAGCGATTGGGGGTCGTATCGGGATTGCTGTCGATCATGCGCACCATCGGCCAGACGACGGGCATCGCCGTGCTTGGGGCGGTCTGGGCGGGTCGCGTGTTCACCTACGCAGGCGGAAGCATACCCGGCGGCGCAACCGTGGCCCCGGCCGCGTTCCAGGTGGCGGCGCTGCACGATACGTTTGTCGGCATCGTCGTCATGATAGCGATCGCTTTGGCGCTAGGCATCTGGGGGTTGATAGACGAGCGCCGGATGAAAGCTGCCGCCGTGCTGTCGGCCAAACCAGCGCCTTAGCCGTCCAACCCTCAGAAGTCAGATAGGAGTTGTGACGATGCCAGTAAGTGGCGCAAAGGAACGAATACACAACGCTGTTTTGAGTTGGCCGGACGTGACCGCCCACCCGCATCGTTTCGGCGGCTCGGAGTATCGACTGGGCAGGCGCGAGATCGGTCATATCCACGGCGATCACCTGGTCGATCTTCCCTTGCCGACAAAAGTGCGGGATGAAGTCGTGGCGGCCGGTCGCGCCGAGCCGCATCACGTCCTGCCGGAGAGCGGCTGGGTCAGCCTGTACCTGCGGGAAGCGGCGGACGTACAGCGCGCGATAGACCTGCTGCGGTTGTCATTTGAACTGGCGCTGAAGCAGAAGGCGCGGACGAGGTCGGAATCAGGATCTGAAGTGGTCAACGAGTAGAAAAATTATCGATGTTTCCCCTGTGAAACGTCACGTCCGCCGCAAGCAGACGATGCGAAGCGCCGTCATCAGTTCGCAGCAGCAGCGCGCCGTCGTCGCCGACCGCTTCGGCGAACCCGATCAGCAGAGCATCATCTGAACCGCCCAGGCGCGCTTCGACGCGGCGGCCTAGCGTAACCAGCCGCGCCGACCAGGCCGTGCGCAGCGCGTCACCCGCGTTCAACCAATCGAAGCGCGCCGCAAATCGATCTATCACTGCCGCCAGCACGCTTAAGCGATCGACCTCGCGCCCCAGTTGTAACATCAGACTGGTCGCGGTCTCGGCCAATTCGGGCCGATCGGCGAAGTCGACGTTCACATTCAGGCCAATCCCCACGATTGCGTAATCGATCCGATCCGCCACGATCGACGCCTCCGTTAGAATCCCACCCATCTTCTTGACGCCGGGTATTCGAGACGCCCGTAATTCATCATTCATTATGACCACATCGTTCGGCCACTTCAACTTGGCGGCCAGCCCCGTCACCTGTTGGACGCCTTCGGCCGCGGCCAGCCCGGCCAGCATCGTCAGCCGATTGGCGTGGATCGCCGCGAGATGAGGTCGGACGAGGATCGACATAGCCAGCGCCGAACGCGGCGGCATGTACCACGATCGACCCAGCCGCCCGCGCCCGGCGGTCTGATCGTCGGTCACGACCAGCGTGGCGTGGGGCGCATTCTGCGCGGCGAGTTCGCGCGCGGCGTCGTTCGTCGATCCGGCGCAGGGCAGGTAAACCACTTCGCGCACGAACGGCACGTGGAACAGCGCGGCGCGAATCGTTTGGGCGGACAGCGGCTCACGAAGTGACGACATGTATCCCCCGCTCGGTCAGCTCTTTCTGAGCGCGGGCCATCAGCTCGGCTCGCACGGCGACGCCCTGCCCCAAGCGCGTCTTGACTTTGAGCGCGAGTGCGGTCTCGGCGGCGAGCGTGCCCGTCTCGCTCATGACCATCGGCTCTTCGACGATGTCCGCGAGTTCGGCCTGCGCCCGGCGGCCGATGTCTTGCAGGAGCGCCAGCGCCTCCGAAACGCGATCGGCGCGCACGCTGACGCTGATCGACGCCAACGAAAATTCGCCGCGCGAGAAGTTGCGCACGACGCGCACGTCGCCGTTGGGAACGATGAACAGCTCACCGGTATCGGCACGGATAGTGGTGGTGCGCAGGCCAACTTGCTCGACGATGCCCATCACGCCGCTTGCGCCCATCACCCCACTCAGCTCGACTTTTTCGCCGACCGCGAACTGATCCTCAAACAGCAGCGCGACGCCGGCAAACACGTCGGAGATGAAGGGACGCGCGCTCAGCCCGAAGGCAAGGCTGAACAGGCTGATAGTGGCCAGGATCGCCGCCGGGTCAATGAACATCGCCAGAATCGAGATCAGCGCGACCAGATACGAAAAGGCGCGCACGACGCTGGCGATCAGCTCGCGCAAGGTGACGAGCCGCTTGGGGCTGAACGATTCGCGCCATGTGCGCGTGCCGAGCACGAAGATGATTCGCGGCAGCAGCCGGCCCAGAACATGGCTGGCCAGCCAGGCCAGAACCAAAATGGTCACAATACGCAGCGCGATTCCGAGCAGGCCGGGATCGGCGTAGGCGCGTGAGAGGGTATCGAGAATGGCGTTCCAGTCTAGCAAATAGTCAGCTCCGGGCGGCAATCGTTTTATCGAGCGGTAATTGATTGTAACCTCATTGCCCACACGGAGCAAACACGGTAGAATATTGACACATTCAGAAGGGAGTACGCTATGAGTAAAACCAACGGGAAGAATCTGCGCGATGCCGTGATCGTCGGGGCGGCGCGCACGCCCATCGGCAAATTCGGCGGCGCGCTGGCGTCGCTGTCCGCGCCGCAACTGGGCGCGATTGCCGTCCGCGCGGCGGTCGAACGGGCGGGGATCGATCCGGCGTCAGTCGAAGAAGTGATGATGGGCCAGGTGATTGCAGCCGGGTCGGGCCAGGCGCCGGGCCGTCAGGCGGCGATCTTGGGCGGGCTGCCCGACACGGTCGGCGCGATCTCGGTCAACAAGGCGTGCGGGTCGGGCCTGAAGGCCGCGATGCTGTCGGCCAGCGCCATCAAAGCCGGCGATGGCGATGTCTTCGTGGCAGGCGGTATGGAGAGCATGAGTAACGCGCCCTACCTGCTGCCGCGCCACAGCATTGGCGGGCGGTTCGGCAATGTGCAGATGCTCGACAGCCTGGTGAGCGACGGCCTGTGGTGCTCGTTCGAGAATCACATGATGGGCAACGCCGCCGAGTTCATCGCCGACAAACTCGAAGTGACCCGCGAGGAGATGGACGAGTTCGCGCTGAACAGCCATCGCAAGGCGCTGGCGGCGATCGACGCGGGCAAATTCAAAGGCGAAATCGCGCCGGTCGAAGTCAAAGACGCCAAAGGCCGCGTGACGATCGTCGACACCGACGAGCCGCCGCGCCGCGATACGTCGCTCGACGCGCTGGCCAGGTTGAAGCCGGCCTTCCGGCCCGACGGCCGCGTGACCGCCGGCAACGCGCCCGGCCTCAACGACGGCGCGGCAGCAGTTGTAGTGATGAGCCGCGAAAGCGCCGAGGCGGAGGGTCTTCGACCGTTGGCGCGCATTGTCGGCTACACGCACGCCGCCGTCGATCCGCTGTGGCTATTCATCGCTCCGGCGCGCGCCGTGCCGCGCTTGCTCGACCAGATCGGCTGGCGTTTGGAAGATGCCGATCTGATCGAGATCAACGAAGCCTTTGCGGCGCAGGTGCTGGCCGATGGGCGCGCGCTGGAGCAGGCCGGTCATACGTGGGATTGGGACAAGGTCAACGTTCACGGTGGCGCGGTGGCGCTAGGACACCCGGTCGGCGCGAGCGGCGCGCGCGTGTTGGTGACACTGCTGCACACGCTGCAAGATCGGAACAAGGAGCGCGGCATCGCCACGCTGTGCCTGGGCGGCGGCGAGGCGGTCGCCATGGCGATTGAGATGGAGTGAGTGCGTATTCCGTATTGCGTGTTGCGTAACGGAATACGGGGCCGACCAGCAACACACGGAGGAACACAGGAGATATGGAGATCAAGTTAATCGGCGTCGTCGGTATGGGGTTGATGGGCAGCGGGATCGTCGAAGCGTGCGCGCGGGCCGGTTTCCACGTGATCGCCCGCGAAGTCAATGACGACTTGCTCAACCGCGGGCTAGACAACCTCAAAGCGTCGATGGAGCGCGGCGTCAAGCGCGGCAAGCTGCCCCGGGCCGACCTGGACGCGGCACTGGCGCGCATCACGGGCACGACGTCGCTGGCCGATTTCAAGGACTGCGATCTGGTGATCGAAGCCGCGGTCGAGAACATGCAACTCAAGAAAACGATCTTCACCGAACTCGACGCGATCACCCGGCCCGAAGCGCTGCTGGCGTCCAACACCTCGTCGTTGAGCATCACCGAGATCGCGTCGGCGACAGAGCGGCCCGACAAAGTGCTGGGCCTGCACTTCTTCAACCCGGCGCCGGTGATGCCGCTGATCGAAGTCGTGCGCGGGCTATTGACCAGCGAGGAGACGCTCGAAGTCGCACGCCTGTTGGGCGACAGGATGAACAAGCAGATCATCTACGCCAAGGATAACCCCGGCTTCATCGTCAACCTGCTGCTGGTGCCGTACTTGTTCGATGCGATCCGCGCGCTGGAGAACGGCGTGGCGTCGAAGGAAGACATCGACACCGGCATCAAGTTGGGCCTCAATCACCCGATGGGGCCGTTCACGCTGATGGACTTCGTCGGCCTGGACACTTGCCTGTTCATCGGCGATGCGATGTACGAGGAGTTCAAGAACGCGCGCTACGCCGCGCCGCCGTTGTTGCGCCGCATGGTCACGGCGGGATTGCTCGGACGGAAGAGCGGGCGGGGGTTTTATGCGTATTAGAGGTTGGAGGTTGGAGATTGGAGGTTGGAGGTTGGAAGTTAGAAGTTGGAGGCGCTAGTGTCGGGTGTCCATAGTGCGAGAGAGAAACTCGTTCTTCGACCGGAATAAGAGCAGCAAGAGGTGACGTGATCATTCGGAGCTGGCGAGGCT
>JBOGUH010000263.1:0-3865 GCA_050695975.1 Anaerolineae bacterium | reverse complement strand
GACCAGCCATGTGCACGTCGCTGAGATGGCATTGGCCCGCGCCAAACGGCTGGTCGAGGGCGGCCGGCACGTCGTCATCCTGCTCGATTCGATCACCCGCCTCGGCCGCGCCTACAACAATACTGTCGCCTCGAGCGGGCGCACACTGTCGGGCGGCCTCGATCCGGCCGCGCTGTACCCGCCCAAGGGGTTCTTCGGCGCAGCCCGCAATATCGAAGAAGGCGGCAGCCTGACCATCATCGCCACCTGCCTGGTCGACACCGGCAGCCGCATGGACGACGTGATCTACGAAGAATTCAAGGGCACCGGCAACATGGAACTCCACCTCAGCCGCCGGCTGCAAGAGCGCCGCATCTTCCCCGCCTTCGACATCGAGCGCTCCAGCACCCGCCGCGAGGAACTCCTGCTCGATCCGGAAACACTGAGCAAGGCCTGGCTGATTCGCCGCATGCTGGACCAGATGGCCAATCCGTCTAGCGGATCCGGCATGTCTGACGCCCAGGCCGTCGAAGCGCTCCTCGCGCGCATGGCACGCACCAAGACCAACGCTGAATTCCTGGCCACCCTCCGCGACGGAATATAACCAGCCTCAAGGTACAAATCCCCCGATCCGGCACAGCCGCAAATATTTTAAGGATCGGCTGAATGGCTGACCTAAAATCTGGCGGGGGATCGTTCGTCGCCCCCCATATCTGTGCACGTCACGCCCATTTCCCCAAGCATGTCCAACTTGCCCATCAACCCCTTTGTGGTATAATCGCCGCCGATTCAGGGCTGGGGGATGTGATCGGCTATAAGCCGACCCTGAATCACCCCGCATATGGATACATCCGATCTTATTTCGCGTCCTGCGCTGAGAAGGTCGCTTCAGTCAAGCGAACCTCTCACTCGGGACGAGTCCACGCGGCCCAGCGTATTCCCGGCGCACATCGCGCGAGGAATGGCTGGGTTTGCTGCCTTGTTCAGCGGCGTCGCCTGGCGCGCTACGAGCGACCTCACCGGTACCGGATTCGCGCGCCTCATTTCGCACGCCGCCATTCTCGGCGTGACCGTGGGCGCAATTGTGATCAGCGCTGGCGCAACCAACTCCGCGCAGTCCTCTGGCATCCGGGGCAGCCAGGAAGTCCGAAACACCGCGCTCAGCGTCGCGCCCACCGCCGAAAATCAGATCGCCGACTATCCGATGTATGCAGCCGGCGGCGCGCTGCTGTATCAACAGTCCGACATCGTTCGCCAAGCCGACCCGTACACCGTTATCCCCGACCGCCCACGTCGAGGCGTGGAGGAATACACCGTACAGCCGGGCGACGTCCTTTTCACAATAGCCAATCGATTCGGCATATCGCCGGAAACCATCCTGTGGAACAACCAAGACACATTGGATAACGATCCCCATCGCATCCTGCCCGGCACACAGCTGATCATTCCGCCCGTCAGCGGAATCATCCACACCGTCCAGGAAGGCGACACGCTGGAGGGCATTGCGGCGGCTTACAAGACGACCGTCGATGCGATCGTCGTCGACGGCGCGCAGTGGAACAACCTGCTCGACGGCAGGCTACCGCCGGCGGGCAGCACGCTCATCGTCCCCGGTGGGCAGCGCGAGTTCAAAGGGTGGGAGCCGCCTCGGGCCAACCGTGTCAGCGCCAGCGGCGGCGCTGGGCTAGTCCTGGGCCCGTGCGCGGATGCCAGCGGCGGTCTGCAAGGCAGTGGCTCTTTCATCTGGCCGGCGAATGGTCACTGGGTGAGCGGCTATAACTACTCAGCCTGGCATCCCGGTCTGGACCTGGTCGGCCGCGCCGGCGATCCGGTCTACGCCGCCGATAACGGCTTCGTCGTGTACGCCGGCTGGAGCAACGTCGGGTACGGCAACCTGATCGTCGTCGATCACGGCAACGGCTGGCAGACTTGGTACGCGCACCTCAGCCTGGTCTACGTTGCCTGCGGCCAGGACGCATGGCAAGGCAGCACCATCGGCGGCATCGGTTCCACCGGCAACTCGTCCGGCCCGCATCTCCACTTCGAGACTCGCTATCAAGGCGGTCTGCCCAATCCGTTCAACGTTCTGCCAGCGCCGTAGCCTGCTTCGCGCGGCATATGATCCGCGATCCCTTTAACTTATGGACATTCACTCAAAGCCAAGGATCACAGGGGCGAGGCATTTCCGCGACAGGATCTCCGTAAAGCCGGGCCGAGGCTTGGTTCACACGACTTATCACCAATGGTCGTTAATCGTCAGATGGTTCGCCCTGGGCGCTGTCAAGGGGCTGTCCGTCAGCGGCGTCGAAGGGATGCTCTCGCGTGTCAGCGTTCATCTCACCGTTTTGGGCCTGACGGTCATCGTCCTGGGCCTGAGCGCCGCACCGCGAGTCGACCGGGTGGCGGCCGAGCCGCTCATTGCTTCGGTTAGCGAGCCGGCGCTTCCACAGGTCTTCGATCTGTTCATCACACGCGGTTTCTTCGCCAATAACGGCAACACCATTTCGCGGCTGGCCGACTCGCACACCAGCGTCCCCTACCGTACCCGTCGCGATATCGTCGTCTACCAGGTGCAACCCGGCGACACTGTGCAGGGCATCGCCGCCGCGTATGGTCTGAAGCCCGAAACGATCATGTGGTCCAATCCAGCCATTGAAGACCTGCCCGATCTGCTGCGCATCGGCCAGGAAGTCGTCATTCTTCCGATCGACGGTGTCTATCACGAAGTCAAGGCCGGCGATACGCTTGCGTCGATCGCCGCCAAGTATAAAGTCGAGGTCGACGCGATCATTGGCGCGGCCAACGAGTGGAACGGCCTTCAGCCGCCCGACTACGCCGTATCGGCCGGCATGCAGCTGATCGTCGCCGGCGGCACGAAACCTTACATCCCCAAAGTCGTCACCGCTTACAACGGCCCGATCCCCAGTGGAGCGCGCGGCACGGGCCGCTTCCAGTGGCCAGTCATCGGCCGCATCACGCAGGACTACTGGTATGGTCACCGTGGGCTCGACATCGCCGCGCCGCCCGGCTCTGGCGTGTACGCGGCGGACGGCGGGTTCGTCAGCTTCGTCGGCTGGACCGATGTCGGTTACGGCTACCTGATCCGCGTCGATCACGCCAACGGCTTCGCCACCTGGTATGCACACCTGAGCGGCTTCAACGTCGTCCTGGGGCAGACGGTCGAGCGCGGCCAGCTCATCAGCATCGTCGGATCGACCGGCCACTCCAGTGGCCCACACCTGCACTTCGAGATCCGCACCGGCGACGGGCTGCTCAACCCCCGGCTGTATCTTCCCTAGGTTTGTTGGCTAGTTTGCTGGCCGGTTCGCTGGTTGAAACAGACCAGCAACCTCGTTCAGCGCGTCGTCACCCACTCTGCGTGGCCGTTCACCGACCAGGTGTGGAGCACGTCGAGAGACCAGGGGTCGAGCGACGCAAGCTGCGACTCCCGGTAGGGGTTGCTTGCCAGGAGAATAGGCTGGCCGTCAAACCGCCGAGCGGTGACAACTGCCCATCCCTCCAGGCGCGCCACGTGCCGCAGGCTCTGGGCATCGAGTACCTCTGTCCACCAGACACGCCCGTCCCAGTCGTCCAACGACCGCGTTCAGCCGCCGCCGTGGGAACGCAAGGCATCACGGCACGCAAAGCGCGACGGCCTCACACGAACCGCCCACGGCGACTGCGATAGCATACCATTGGCGGCTCAGTAGGCGGTCGGCTGCAACGCGAGACTGTGCGAAAACCCCTTCGGCGCCGCCATTTTGGCCGGAAATCGGCCTGTTTTCACATCTCGTGCTGATTTTCGCACAGTCTGACGCCTGGTTGGGCGGCTGTTCATGGCCCTTTGTCCGTTCTCGCTGAAAGCCACATCGGTCGACCCGAATAC
>JBOGUH010000262.1:0-3208 GCA_050695975.1 Anaerolineae bacterium | reverse complement strand
GCTCGGCGTTCTTCTTCTTCAGCCGGCCGATCAACGTCGCGTCAGACCGGCGCAGGTTGCCGCTGAGCAATCGCGTCGTCTCTAGCAGCACCCGGGGATGTTTCAGCAGCGCCTTCACCACCACGTCGCCCGGCACTTCGAGCAGCGTCACGTCGCTACGGGCGCGCGCCGCCGCCGATCGCTTCGCGCCTTCGAGGATGCCCATCTCGCCGAAGAACTCGCCAGCGCCGCGCGTGGCCAGCCTCACTTCATCCTGGCCGCTGCCTTTGACGATGTCCACCTCGCCGTCTTTGATGATGTACAGCGTTGTGCCCTGCGCACCCTCGCGGAAGATCGGCTTGCCCGCTCTGAAGCTCAACTCGCGCGTCCGCCGTGCCAGCGTCGTATATGCGGCGCTCGACAGTCCGCGCAGGAATGGGATTGTCTTGAGCAGCCTCGCAGTCGCCTTGGTGTCAGCCATCGTGTCCCCCGTCGCGTATGTGACGAATCCGGGTGCCCGGAAATCATAGCACGAATGACGTGGCAAATCAAAAAAAGTGAAAGGCGGCCGCGAGCGACATTGGAGGCGCCCCGTCAAAGCCGGAAGAGCCGTCATGTCTTAACGGATCCTTTTAGCAAGAAACCCGTTTTCACCATGAAAACGGGTTTCCACAAGAGTTCTGCCAGAAGGTTCTTTACTGCGCCGCCTGCACCAGTGCCTCGAATAATCGTCGCATCTCCGGCTGGCCATCAGTCAGCCATTCGGGATGCCACTGCACACCGATCGCGAAGCGGTGGGCAGGCAACTCCGCCCCCTCGACGATTCCGTCGGGCGCGCACGCCGAGACCCTTAGCCCCGGCGCGACCTGCTTGAGCGATTGGTGATGCCACGAATTGACGCCGGCTTGCTCCACGCCCAGCATGTGATGCAGCCGGCTGCCTGGTTCGATCTGCACCGGATGCGCGATGGTATCACGCGGGATGCGGGCGCCATCGAGCATATGTTGGAGCGCAGCGGGCACTTGCGTTGCGATGTCCTGCACCAGCGATCCGCCCAGCGCCACGTTGAACACCTGGATGCCGCGGCAGATCGCCATGATCGGTTTCTCGCCGTCTACGGCCCAGCGCGCGAGCGCCAGTTCGATCCGGTCGCGCTCGGCGCTCACCTCGGTCAAGGCCGGATGCGGCGCTTCGCCGTAATGCGCCGGATCGACGTCACCGCCGCCGGACAGCAGCAGCCCGTCGAGTCGCGCGAAAATCGCGCGCAGCGAATCTTCGTCCAGTCCGGGCGGCACCATCAGCGGCGCGCCGCCGGCCGACTCGATCGCCATGACGTAGCGCCGATTGAGCGCGACCATCGGCGAATGTGGCGGATCGCTATGGCGTGTTCCGAAAGCAGTGATCCCGATCACCGGACGATTCGGCATGTCGTTCTCATATAACGACCCTACTGCAAAAGGCTCCGGCCGCCGTCCCCGGCGGCGTTTACTCAAGCAATTCGCGCCGCACTAAAGTGGGCTTCGCACAGGACGGCGCTCAGAGTAGTTTTTTCAGTGGAGTCATATAACAAAAGGGCGTAGGTCTCCCACCTACGCCTCGATCAGCCAGACCGGCTTTTATGAGTCCTGTTCCTTCAGGGCCGCCGCTTCTTTCAGACGGGCCGCTTTGCCGCGCAGGTCGCGCAGATAGTACAGCTGCGCGCGGCGCACCTTGGAACGACGAACCACTTCGATCTTGTCGATGCGCGGCGAGTGCAGCGGGAACGTGCGCTCCACTCCGATGCCGTGCGAGGCGATCCGCCGCACGGTGAAATTGGCCTGCGCGCCGCCTTTGCGCATGCGAATCACGGTGCCCTGAAAGACCTGCACGCGCTCGCGGTTGCCTTCCACAATCAGCGCGTGGACGCGCACCGTGTCGCCGGGCTTCAGATCCGGCAGGTCGGTCTTCTTCTTGGTGAGAGTATCCAACACATTCATGGACGTCACTTCCTATTCATCCGATCGAAGTCGCAAATGATGCCGTCATTTCTGACGGCGGGGCAGGATTATACCACGCCGGTTGGGTATCGACAAGAGCAAATCGCGAATCGCCTATCGCTCATTGCGCTTCGCGCAGCGTGTCATCCGTCACGCGTCACGTTTGACGGCGTTTTGCATCGACGAGCAGCAACGCCGACACGCTTTTAGCATCGTGGATCTCGCCGTCTCGCACCCGGCGCAGCGCCTCGGCCCACGGCACCAGCTCGGCCTCGATCTGCTCGTCCGCTTCGGGCCGCGCCGCGCCGTGCGCCAGGCCGGTTGCAACGAAAAAATGGATATACTCGGTGCAAAAGCCGGGGCTGGGATAAATACCGCCGATGCGCTTGAAGCGTGCTGCCGAATAGCCCGTCTCCTCGGTGAGTTCGCGCGCAGCGCACGCTGCGGGCTCTTCACCCGGCTCGAGCGTGCCGGCCGGGATCTCCGTCGTCTCGCTACCCGTAGCGTAGCGATACTGCTTCACCAGCAGCACGCGATCGTTTTCATCGAGCGCCACCAGCGCCACCGCGCCACGGTGCTCAACCACCTCGCGCACAACCTCCAGTCCACCCGGCGTGCGAACGTCGTCGACGCGCAAGTTGACGACGCGGCCTTCGTACACGCGGCGAGTCGCCAGTACAGTCTCTTTTTGCATAAACGCACCTCCAAAGAAAAGCGGCTACCGAACGATGGTAGCCGCTGTATCAAAACCTATCCTTACGGAATCTTCAGCACCTGGCCGATGAAGATCAGGTTCACGTTGGCGATGTTGTTGGCAGCTGCGAGAGCCTGTACCGTCGTACCGTAACGCAGCGAGATGCGGAACAGGTTTTCACCCGGCGCGACGAGGTGAGTTCTGCCGCCCGGCGCCGGCGTGACCGTGCCACCGCCGGAGATGTTCAACACCCGTCCGGGATGGATGATGTACGGCGGCGGGATGTTGTTCGCCTGGGCGATCGAGTATGGATTGACGCCAAACCTCCGGCCGATGCTGAACAGGCGATCGCCTGCCTGCACGGTGTAGGTCGTCACGCTGCCTGCTGGCAGCTGCGTCGGAGCGGGCGTTGCAGCCACCGCAGCCTGTGTTGGCGCGGGAATTGCCGTCGGCAGCGGCGTATTGGCCACTTGTGGCAGGGGCGTCGAAGTCGGCAGAGGCGAGGGGTTAACAACAGCCTGGGTGCCTGCGGCCGGTGGGAAATCGCTCGGTGTAGCCG
>JBOGUH010000261.1:0-2692 GCA_050695975.1 Anaerolineae bacterium | reverse complement strand
CCGGCCAGGATCGCCGCGTCAAGCTGGCCGATGTCGATGCCGAGCTCGAGCGCGTTGGTCGCCACCACGCCGCGGGCCGATCCATCGCGCAGATCGCTTTCGATCGCGCGGCGCTCTTCGGCCAGGTAACCGCCGCGATAGCCGTGGATCGCGCTCGGATCGCCGCCCTGCGATGCGACCGCATCGCGCACGTAGGTGAGCAAGACCTCGGTCGTGAGTCGGGCGCGGGCAAAGGCGATCGTCTGCACGTCCGCGGCCAGAAACCGCGCCGCAATGTCGCGCGCTTCGAGCAGCGACGATCGGCGCGCGCCGAGCGCCGGATCGATCAGCGGCGGGTTATACAAGATGAAGTGTTTCTCGCCGCGTGGTGCGCCGTCGGCGTCGATTAGCGTGACCGGCTCCTCGATCAACCGCTCGGCCAGCTGAACCGGATTGGCGATCGTCGCCGAGGCCAATACGAACTGCGGACGCGATCCGTAGAAGCGGCATACCCGCTTGAGGCGGCGCAGGACGTTGGCGAAGTGACTGCCGAACACGCCGCGATAAGCGTGCAGCTCATCGATGACGACGTAGCGCAATGATTCATATAACGACACCCAGCGCGTGTGATGGGGCAGGATGCCGGTGTGCAGCATGTCCGGGTTGGTGATGATGATCCCGCCGGCCTCGCGCGCCGAGCGGCGCCGATCGCGGGGCGTGTCGCCGTCGTAAGCGCGGGCCGAGATGTTCGCGCCAAGAGCGGTAATTAGAGATTGGAGATTGGTCATTTGGTCGTGCGCCAGTGCCTTTGTCGGAAAGAGATACAGCGCGGTCGCTGAAGGTTCGCGGAGCAGGGTGTTCAGTACGGGCAGGTTGTAACACAGCGTCTTGCCCGAGGCGGTGGCGGTGACGACGACCGGGTTCTCCCCGCGCAGCGCCGATTCGATCGCTGCGCCCTGATGCGTGTAGAGTTGATCGATACCCCGCGTACGCAGCGCATCGATCAGACGCGGGTCGAGCGCGGCGGGCGCGGGCGCACATCGCGCTGCGCGCGCCGGGAGGCGTTCCCAGGCGGCGACGTTGCGCATAAAGTAGCGGTCGGCGCGGAGTTGGTCGAGGACGTGAGTGACGGGCATTGAGTCAAATTATACCTTGTACCGCACAATAACCATCCCCCAATCACAAGAAGCTTGTCGAATCGATCGACTTTGCGAAATCCAGGCTTAGGGAACTCTGTCCAGTTGACCGGTGTAAATATGGTCAGAAGCACCAGAACTCAGCGAACATGGGTACTATCGCGCCGCCCGCCGGGCAGTCCAATCCTGGCGGGCCTGTGCTTTTATCGACGTGCGTCTAATTCCTCAGTTTGGACTCCGCCTCCAGACGGATGACACCTCGCACAAGTCAGGTTATCCTCTCAGCCAGTTCGCCAAGGAATTTCCGATGGAACAACCGAAAAACTCCGAAAAGCCTCTTATCCACATCGACGATGTCGTCAAAACCTATCCCACCGGCGCGGGCGAGGTGACCGTGCTGCGCGGCGTGACGCTGAAAGTGAAGCCGGGCGAAGCCGTCGGTGTGGTCGGGCCGAGCGGCAGCGGCAAGTCGACGCTGCTGAACATGATTACCGGCATCGATCGACCGACGCGCGGTCAAGTCATCGTCAACGGCCAGCCGATCCACACCTTTAACGAAAACCAACTCGCCCGCTGGCGCGGCCTTAACGTCGGCGTGATCTTCCAGTTCTTCCAGCTTTTGCCGACGCTGACCGTGATCGAGAACGTGATGCTGCCGATGGATTTCTGCAGCGTGCATGCCCCACGCGAGCGGCCCAAGCGCGCGCTGGCGCTGCTCGACGAGGTGGGCCTGGCCGAGCACGCCCATAAACTGCCCAATGCTCTATCCGGCGGCGAGCAGCAGCGAGCGGCCATCGCCCGCGCGCTGGCGAACGACCCACCCCTGATCGTCGCCGACGAGCCGACCGGCAACCTCGACACGGCGACCGCCGAGAGTGTGTTCAGCCTGTTCGATCGGCTGGTGAAGATCGACGGCAAAACATTGCTGATCGTTACCCACGACAAGTCGTTGGCCGCCCGCCTGCCGCGCGTGATCGAAGTGCGCGACGGTTGGTTGAAAGACAACGGACATTCCTGAAACGTGTTGCGTACTGCGTGTTGCGTAAACGGAACACGCAACACGCAATACTCGGACGATCAGAAGCCTATGCAAACAGGCTATCGCAAAATCCTACGCGATGTGTGGCGCAGCAAAGGTCGCACGCTGCTCGTGGTGCTCAGCATCACGGTTGGCGTGTTTGCCGTCGGCCTGGTTTCGGGCATGAACGAACTCATGCCCGGCAGCATGACCAGCAGCTTCCGCGAATCGAACCCGGCCCACATCACCCTCTTCCCACGCGGCCAGATCGACGACGATGTGCTCGACAGCCTGGCCCGTTTGCCTGGCGTGGCCGGCGTCGAGGGCGTGCTGCAAGTTGGCGCGCGCTGGCGACCCGACCCGAAGTCGCCCTGGCGCGACGCGACGATCACCGCGCGCGACGATTTCGCCGCCCAGAAATTCGACAGGCTCGCACTGATCGGCGGCCACTGGCCCGATTCTCGTGGGCGCCAGCTGGCTGCCGAGCGCAACACCATCTCGTCTTACGGCGTTTCCGCCAACGGAACGGTCACGCTGCTGATCGACGATCGGGAGCGCA
>JBOGUH010000260.1:0-1535 GCA_050695975.1 Anaerolineae bacterium | reverse complement strand
CAGCACCGTCTCCGTCCACTCTTCGACCCACCGATCGCGATTGGCGGCGATGTCTTCCGGCGCGAGGGCAGCCGGTTGTTCGGCAACGGTGGAGTGCTTGACGAAGACCTCAGGCAGTTTCGCCTTGGGGTGGACCGGATAGACGAACTGGTTGAGCGGCAGGTCTTCCTGGTAGCGCAGGCTCAACATGAAGTCGATCCACTTTTCGGCCAGGTCGCGGTTCTTTGTCCCCTTCAGGATACCGGCGAACTCGATCTGGCGGAAGCACGTGCCTGGCGCGACGACGGCAGCCGTCGGCGGCTCGTCGATGGGCGGATCGGCGAACACCACTTCGGCCGGCGGGCTGGAAGCGTAACTGACGACGATCGGTCGCGGCCCCTTGCCGCTCGACGCGCTGAACTCAGTGTAGTAGGCCGTGCTCCAGTCTTCGACGACTTTCACGCCATTGTCCTTCAACTGCTGCCAATAGTCCAGCCAGCCGTCCTGACCAAACTCAGCCACGGTGGCCAGCATGAAGGCCAGGCCCGGCGACGATCCGGCCGGGTTCTCTACGACCAACAGGTCTTTGTATTCGGGCTGGGTCAGATCGGCCAGCGATTGCGGCGGTTCGAGACCCTTGTCGGCGAAGTAAGCCTTATCGTAGTTGAGGCACACGTCGCCGAAGTCGATCGGCGTCAGACGCGACTCGGGATCGAGTCGGAACTCGGCCGGTATCTCGGCCAGCGCCGGCGACTGGTACGGTTCGAGGATGTCTTCGTCCAGCGCGCGGCTGAAGAAAGTGTTATCCACCCCGAACAGCACGTCGGCCTCAGGGTTATCCTTAGTGAGGATGGCGCGATTGAGCGCCTGGCCCGCGTCGGGCTGCTTGAGCAACTGGACGGTGGCGTTGTTGGCCGACTCGAACTCCTTGATCACGTCTTCGCTCAGCACGAACGATTCGTGCGTGAGCACGGTCAATGACCGCGGCCCGGTCGGCGTCGGTGTCGCAGTCGGCTGGGCGGCGCACGCGGTCGCAACCAGCGCGAGCAAACTGAATAGAACGATTCTTGCTTTCATGTTACCCTCCGAATTTACTTGTCTCCCATTGCCGTTTGACGAATGTGTATCACCAGCACGATTCCTTCCTTCACGCTTACCCGCGCCGTCGGCTCGATCAGCACGTTGCTGATGCCCAGCGTCTTGCCGAAGGGCAAGCGCGCCTGGTTCAGCGGGTACTCGCAGCCCTCGATGGTTACGCCGTGCGCGTCGCCGCCTAAAGCGATGAGTGACAGCGTATCGCCAACCCGACCCTCGATGCGTGCCTCTGCGTCGCCCGCGAGGATGACCATCGTCTGGCGCTGATCGACGATGCGTGCCGGCACGCCGCGCAAATCGGGCAGCGTGAGCAGCAGGATGTTCGCTAACGACTGATCCCAACGTCCGCCCAGCGCGCTGAACATCACGATCTCCGTTGCGCCGCGTTCGAGCGCATGCTGGATCGCCAGTTCGAGATCGGTTTCATCCTTGCGGGCCGGATGAACGATGAAGTGGACGCC
>JBOGUH010000259.1:0-4558 GCA_050695975.1 Anaerolineae bacterium | reverse complement strand
GACTTCGGCGCGTTTGTCGAGATCATGCCCGGCGTCGATGGCATGGTGCACATTTCACAGCTGGCTGACTATCACGCGCCCACCGTCGAATCGGTCGTCAAGGTCGGCGACGAAGTGATGGTCATGGTCACCGACATCGATCCGACCGGCAAAATCCGGCTCAGCCGTAAGGCGGTGTTAGAAGGCATGACTGTCGAGCAAGCCCGCGAATCTGATCAGCGGCGCGGGGGTGGCGGGCGAAGCGGGGGAGGCCGTAGTGGCGGGGGACGCGGTCCGCGTCGCGAGGGCAGCGGCGATCGCGGCAATGACCGCAGACGGCGACGCTAAATCAGACCTCCCAGGTCTCCAAGACCTGGGAGGTCTTCTCGTGACCCGCTCCCCTTTGTGGTAAAACTATCCCATGACACCGGTCACACCCCGCTGGTCGACCGATACCAAGCGTCTCGTTGCGCTGTTTACCATCATTCTGATCGGGCTGGCTATTTACCGCTTCAACTTCGTACTCGGCCCGCTGGCGATCGCGCTGCTGGTGGCCTACCTGCTCAGCCCGATCGCCGACTTCCTCGAACGCCGATTGCGCTTCCGCCGGTCGATTGCCGTCGTGCTGCTGTTGCTGGCGCTGCTGGCGCTGTTGATCCTGTTGTCGGCGCTGCTGGTGCAGTCCGTCATCGCTCAACTCCGATCGTTCAATCTCGATCTCGACGAGATCAGCGCGCAGATCAGCGATTTGCTGGCGCATCCCGTGGTGATCGGCAACACCGGTATCGATTTGCAGGCGACGTTCGAGTCGCTGCGCGGTTCGATCAGCGCACTCTTGCAGTCCGGCGTCAATCGCGCCGTCGACTTCGGCGCGGACGTGGCGCAGGGCTTCATCTGGCTGATCTTCATTTACATCAGCGCGTTTTACCTGATGAAAGACTCGCATCGCATCCGCGCCTGGCTCGACGGCAGCGTGCCGCCCGACTTCCGCGAAGACTTCGTTTACCTGCGCGGGCAGGTCGCCCAGACCTGGAACAATTTTTTCCGAGGGCAGCTGGTGCTGGGGATCACGATGGGTGTCGTGGTCGGGCTGGCGATGTGGGCGATCGGCCTACCCAATGCGCTGATCATTGGCGTGTTGTTCGGCGTGCTAGAGGTGGTGCCTAACTTCGGGCCGGTCATCGCGTCAGTCCCAACCGTGTTGATTGCGCTGTTTCAGGGATCGAACTGGATGTTCGTCGGCAACAACCTGGCCTTCGTCATCGTGGTGATTATCTTGAGCTTCGTGTTGCAGCAGATCGAGAATGTCGTCCTGGTGCCGCGCATCCTGGGGCATCACCTGAATCTGCATCCGGTCGCCGTGCTCGTCGCCGTGATTGCCGGGGCGAGCCTGGCCGGTGTGCTGGGCATCCTGCTCGCCTCGCCGATCCTGGCGACGCTGCGCGATATTGGTCGATACGTCCTGGCGCGGATGCTGGATCGTTCCCCGCTCGGATCCGAACATGAACCCGCCCGCCCGTCTTCCGCTTAGCGCCCGCGATTCAATCGAGATTCGTGAGCTGACTCTCGTCTTCCGTCCAGCCCGGTCCGAAGACAAGCCGCGCGTGCTCGGCTTTACCGCGCGCACGTGGGACGACGGCGATTACATCGTGGACGTTTTCGACGCGTGGCTGGCCGATGCCACGGGGCGTTTCACTGCGATCGAACTCGATGGGCAAGTCGTGGCGATCGGCAAGCTGACCGACCTGGGCGACGGCGAGTTGTGGCTGGAAGGTCTGCGGGTCGATCCGGCGCATCGCCAGAAAGGCGTCGGCGAGGCGCTGCACAACTATCACGTCGATCTGGCGCAGCGAATCGGGGGCCGCGTGCTGCGCTACGCCACGGGCGAAGACAATGTCGTCAGCCGGATGTTCGGCGAGCGCACCAATTTCCAGCACATCAGCAGTTATCGCTGGAGTGTCGCTGATGCCTCAACGGATTTTCGCCCGCCCGAAAGACTCACGCTGAACGATCTGCCCATGCTGCGTCCGTGTCTCGATTCGCCGCTGATGCGATCGGCGCATGGGTTGTATCAGGAGGCCTGGAAGTGGCGCGCTCTGTCTGAAGCCCGCTTGAAGGCGCACCTCGAAGCGGGTCAGGTGTTGGGGCTGCGGTTCGAATCGGGCTTGCGGGCGTGGTCCATTTGCTCGATCGAAGCAGGCAGCGAAGCGCTTCCGTTGCATCATCTGGATGGAATCGATCGGTCTGCCCTCGTGGCGATGGCGCAGGCCATGCGTCGCACTGCCGCGGATGCCAGCCGAAAGACCATCGAGACTTTTGCGCTCGAACCCTCGCCGCTGATCGGCGCGCTGGGTGAAGCAGGCTATCGCGTCGAAGACTTCACGATGATCATCTTCGAGTTACAGTTGAAACCGTGACGGCTGCTGAAGGACACCTCCGTCCTCCATCGTCTATCATTCGTCCTGGGTCGCCTGCAGCATATAGCCGATGCCGGCGATGGTGACCACGACCTGCGGCTCGGCAGGGTTGCGCTCGATCTTCTGGCGCAGGCGATGCACGAGCTGTTTGAGCAGTTGCCGGTCGCCCACGCCGCGATAGCCCCAGATGTGGTTCGTCAACCGATCGAATGGCAGGGTGTGTCCGGCGTTGGCGACCAGGTATTGCAGCAATCGGAACTCCAAATTCGTTAGGCGCACCGGTAAGCCGCCGCCCACGCTCACCGTTTGCCGTTCGACGTCCAACGTCAGTTCGCCGGCGCTCAACGACGGCGCGGGCCGCTCGCCCTCGACGCGGCGCAGCAGCGCGCGCACCCGCGCCAGCAGCGTGCGCGGGCTAAACGGTTTCGTGAGATAGTCGTCGGCGCCTAAGTCCAGCCCCTTTACCTCGTCCTCTTCGCCGCTGCGGACGGTGAGCATCATGATTGGCGTGTCGGCCTGCTCCCGAATGCGCTTGCAAATGTCGAAGCCGCTCAGACCGGGCAGGTTGACGTCCAGGATCACCAGGTCGGGCTGCTCGCGCTCGAAGGCGCTCAACGCCTCGCTGCCGTTTGAGGCTTCGATCACGAGATAGCCGTTTTGGCGCAGCGCGAAGCTGATCAGGTTGAGCAGCTCGCGGTCGTCGTCGACGGCGAGGATCTTCACGAGGCGGCTCCCCAGGGCAGCGTCACGCACATACGCGTGCCGCTTGAATGGCTGAACGCCTCGACGCGCCCGCCGTGGCGCTCCACGATCGACTTCACGATCCACAGCCCCAGGCCGACGCCGCCCGGTTCTGGCTCTTCGCCGAGCGAGCGCACGAATCGCGTGAACAGCGACTGGCCGGCCTGCGGCGGGATGCCCGGCCCCTGATCTTCGACCCACACGCTGATCGAGCCTGACGCGAGCGCGCCGCCGATCCGGATCGTCGAGCCGGCCGGCGAGAATTTGTTCGCGTTTGCCAGCAAGTTGACGAATACCTGCGTGAGCCGCCGCGCGTCGCCGGAGATCGGCGGCAGCGGGTAAGGCAGCTCGACCTCCACGGCCTGCTCGCGCTGGGTGAGCAGCGGCTGGGTGAAATCGAGCGCCTGCTCGATCACTTCGTCGATCAGCACCGGGCGGCGGCGGATGTCGACCTCGCCGGCCTCGATGCGCACGCTCTCCAGCAGGTTGTCGATCAGGTGCGTCAGTCGCAGCGTGCCGCGCTGCAGCGAGAAGATCAACTCTCCGATCTGATCGGTCGACAACTCCCGCAGTTGATCGAGCAGCAGTTCGATCGACGCCAACTGCGCTGAAAGCGGCGTCCGGAACTCATGCGAGATATTCGCCAGCACGGCGTCGCGCAGGCGGCGCGTCGCTTCGACCTCGGTCTCGTCGCGAACGACCTGCACCTGCTGGTTCTCCGACGGCGGCGCGCTGGTGATCACGACGGTGCGGCGCTGGCCGTTCCTGAGCAGCAGATGCTCGGTCGCCCGCGCGCCGGCCCGGAATCGCGAATGGACGATCGGGCACTGCTCCTCGCACGGCCGTCTCTGATCCGGCCCCTGGGGATTTAACACGTCGCCGCAAAATTGTCCAATCGCCTCGTTCGCGTCGATGCCGAGCAGCGCGGCTGCCTGTGGGTTGAGGTAGCGGATGCGCCGCTCGCGGTCAACCGTGAACACGCCCTCGATAATGCTGGTCACGATCGCGTTCGACTCGGCCTGCTGGCGGCGCAGGTCGGCGGTCAATTGCAGCAGCCGACGGCGCATCTCTTCGAGCGTCGCGGCGAGCGTGCCGATCTCGCCGCCGGAGACGACCGCGACCGGCGTCGCTAAATCGCCGTGACCGATGCGTGCCGTGGCATTGCGCAGCGTGCGCAGCGGACGGACCAGCCACCGGCCGAAGAGCGAGCTGACGAGCGCGGCCAGCGCTGCGACGGCCAATGTCAGAAGCAGCAGCGTCTCGTTCAAGCGTTGGAGCGAGGCCGCGATGCTGGTGGAGGCCAGCACGGTTTCGACGAAACCGGCTGCTTCGCCGGACGGCGCGCGGAGAGGTGAGACGGCCAAGTACACACCGAGATCATCGCGGCGCGCGGTCATGGTTTGTTCGGTAGCCGTTGATCG
>JBOGUH010000258.1:0-4495 GCA_050695975.1 Anaerolineae bacterium | reverse complement strand
GTGATTTCCGGCGACTTTTTCGGCTGGAACTTTGGCCTGGCGTCTGGCGGCTTCTGGGGATTGGCGATCGCCACCGTGTTGATGGCGATCATGTACGTGTGCATGGTCTACAGCATCGCGGAACTGTCTACGGCGCTGCCGCACGCCGGTGGATTCTACTCATTCACCCGCAACGCCTTCGGCCCGTGGGGCGGATTCATCGTCGGCATCACGGACGCCATCGAATACGTCGTCACGCCGGCGGTGATCGTCGTCGGTGTCGGCGGCTATATGAATGCGCTGATTCCGGCCATACCGCTTTGGGTCTGGTGGGCGCTGTCGTATGCCATCTTCGTCGGCATCAACATCCGGGGGGTCGAGATCACGCTCAAGGTCGGCATGGTGATCACGCTGCTGTCGATGGCAGTGCTGATCATCTTCTACGCCGCCGCCATCTTCTCCGGCGCGTTCCGCTTCGATCTGTTGTTCAACGTGGAGGCCCTGCCGGGCCAATCCGCCACGTTCCTGCCTAAGGGGCTGTTCGGCGTCTTCGCCGCGCTGCCCTTCGCCATCTGGTTCTACCTGGCAATTGAAGAGCTGCCGCTGGCTGCCGAAGAGACGGTGGACACGGTGCGGAATATGCCTAAGGCGCTGATCCTGGGCATCTTCACTCTGCTGGCTTTATCGCTCTTCACCCTCGTCCTCAACAGCGGCGTCAACGGCGGCGCGGCGGTGATCGGCGTCTCGGCCGCGCCGCTCAACGATGGCTTCGTGGCGATCTTCGGCGAGGGCGCGACGACCAGCATATTGACACTGGTTGCCTTGACCGGACTGATCGCCAGCTTCCACACTATCATCTACGCCTACGGCCGCGTGCTCTTCGCCTTGTCGCGCGCCGGCTATTTGCCACGCTTCATATCGGTCACCAATCCCAGATTCAAGACACCCCACATCGCGTTGAGCCTGGGCGCGGCTGTCGGCTTCATCCTCGCCGTGATCCTGAATTCGGTGGGCGGCACCAGCACCGTCGGCGCGGCGTTGCTGACGATGGCGGTGTTCGGCGCGGTCATCTCGTACGCGGCGGTGATGATCAGCTACATCCAGTTGAAACGAACCCGGCCTGATCTGCCGCGGCCCTACAAGAGTCCCCTGGGGATTCCCGGCGCAGCCGTCGGGGCGACACTGGCGGTTATCGCGCTAGTCGCCTGCTTCGCCGAACCGACTTACCAGCCCGGTGTGTTAGGCGTCGCTGCGTTCCTGATCGTGTGCATCCTGTACTTCGCACTGTTCAGCCGCAGGCGGCTGGTTGCGCAAGCACCGGAGGAAGAAGTGGCGCTGATGGCCGCCGCTCAGAAAGAGCTGGCGCATTAAGCAGCAGAGGTCCTTCAGTTCCCTGAGTTCCTTACAGGGGATACACGGGAACTGAAGGAACTCCCCACCATGGAGCTGTCCCATGCCCCTCACATTGGAAGAGTCACTCGCGCGCGTGCCGTTCCTTAAGGATGCAAACGATTTGAAGACGGCCCCCCTTAAAGGAGGAATTACCAACCTGAACTACCGCGTGGACACAGGCGGCAAGTCTTATGTGCTGCGCATCACCGGGGCGGATACCGAGCTGCTCGGCATTCGGCGTGAGGTCGAGCACGCGGCCAACCTGACCGCCGGCCAGCTGGGCGTCGCGCCTGGGGTCGTCTACTTCATCGAGCCGGAAGGCTACCTGGTGACGCGCTTCGTCGACGGCCCGCACATTCCGCCGGAAGAGATGGTCAAGCCGGAGAACATGCGCCGCGTGGCCGAGAAGGTTCGCAAGTTCCACACCGAAGCGCCGCCGCTGGCCGGCGAGTTTAACGTCTTCCGCCGGGTGGAGATGCTCACCGCGACTTCCCGCCGCAACAACTGCAAGTTCCCCGACAACTTTGACTGGATTGTTCAGCGGATGCGGCAAGTCGAAGCCGCCTTCAATCGAGACCCCTACGTTCCCACTCCATGCCACGACGACTTGCTCAACCTCAACTTCCTCGACGAGAAAGGCGAGATACGCATCCTCGACTGGGAATACGCCGGCATGGGCGACATTTACTTCGACCTGGCGAACTTTTCTCACCACCACCGCCTCGACGACGACCAGGTTCGCTACTGGCTGCAATCCTACTTTGGAGAGGCGACACCCCAGCGGTTCGCCCGCCTGAAGTTGATGTGGCCGATGTCCGAAGTCCACGAAGCGATGTGGGGCACGACTCAGACCGGTATTTCCAAGCTCGACGAGGATTTTCAAGGCTACGCCGACCTGTGGTTCGGGCGGGCCACCGAGGCGATGCAAGACCCGCGCTGGGATCAATGGCTGGCAGAAGTCTGATGCGTTGTCTCTTTTGGCTCAAAAGATAAACCGCAGAGACGCAGAGAGCGCAGAGAAATCAAATAAAAACTCAGCGTCCTCTGCGCCTCTGTGGTGAATTTGATCAACCGGAGCTTGTTGTGGCCAAACTTCCCACTCACGCCCACGTCGTCATCATCGGCGGCGGAGTGGGCGGATGCAGCATCGCCTATCACCTTACGCAGATGGGCTGGTCCGACGTCGTCGTGCTGGAACGCAGCGAACTGACCAGCGGCTCGACATTTCACTCCGCCGGGCTGGTCGGCCAACTGCGCACGACCGCCAATCTCACCAAGATGATCCGATACAGCACCGACCTGTACCGGCGGCTCAAAGACGAAACCGGTCGCGACCCCGGCTGGCGCGAAGTCGGCAGTTTGAGGCTGGCCTCGTCGCCGCAGCGCCTCGAAGAGTTGAAGCGCCTGGTAGCCGTCTCGCGCTCGTTCGGCCTGCCGCTCGAAATGATCAGCCCGAAAGAGGCGCAAGACCTTTTCCCGTTGATGACGCTCGACGACGTGCGCGGCGCAGTCTACCTGCCGACCGACGGCTTCATCGATCCGACGGGACTGACGATGGCGCTGGTCGCCGGAGCCAAACGGCGCAACGCGCAGTTTCTCACCGATACGCGCGTGCAATCGATTACACTCAAAGCTGGGCGCGTCCACGAAGTCCACACCGATCGGGGAACGATTCGAACCGAGATCGTCGTCAACGCCGCTGGACAGTGGGCGGGAGACATCGGTCGGATGGTCGGGCTGAACCTGGCGGTGATCCCGATGGCCCACCTGTACCTGATCACCAAACCGATCGAGGGCGTGCGGCACGACTTCCCGACGATGCGCGATCCTGATCGGCTGGTCTACTTCCGCGAGGAGGTCGGCGGACTGATCGCCGGCGGTTATGAGCGCCAGCCCGCTCCCTGGGCGCTCGCCGGAATCCCCGACGACTTCAACAACAAACTGCTCCCACCCGATTGGGATCGCTTCACCCCGCTCATGGAAAACGCCATTCGCCGTGTTCCGGCATTGGAATCCGCCGAGGTCGTGATGTTGTTGAACGGCCCGGAAGGGTTTACGCCCGATGGCGAGTTCTTGCTCGGCCCGACGGCGGTCAAAGGTTTCTGGGTCGCCGCCGCCTTCTGCGCCCACGGGCTGGCCGGCGCGGGCGGCATTGGCAAAGTCATGGCCGAATGGATCATCGAAGGCCATCCCGAATGGGACATCTGGCGGCTGGACGTGCGGCGATTCGGCTCCAATTACACCAGCCAGGCGTATAGCGTGGCGCGGACGGTCGAGACCTATTCCAAGTATTACGACATTCACTACCCCAACGAGGAACGGCAGTCGGCCCGACCGCTACGTCTCTCCCCAGCGTATTACCGCCTGAAGGAATTGGGCGCCGCGTTCGGCGAGAAGACCGGCTGGGAACGCCCGAACTGGTTTTCGATCTACGAGAATAGCCTTCCCGCCGCTCTCCGCGCCGTCCCCGGCGCGGAGTTGAGCGCACAGACACCGCCGGGGCCTGTCCTGAGCGAAGTCGAAGGAACGGCGGCTGGAGTACCTGGCGAAAACGCCAACCTCAACGGTTATGAACCACGCGGCTGGGCGCGGCATCACTGGTCGCCGGCGATCGGCGTGGAGCACATCGGCACGCGCGAGCGGGCCGGCCTGTTCGACGAAACCTCGTTCAACAAGATCGAGGTGCGCGGCCCCGGCGCGCTGGCGCTGCTGCAAACCTTGTGCGCCAACAACGTGGACAAACCGATCGGCGGCGTGACCTACACCTCGATGCTCAACCCGCGCGGCGGCATCGAATGTGACTTCACTGTGACGCGCCTCGAAGCGGATCGCTTCCTCATCATCACTGGCGCAGCTTTCGGCGAGCACGATCGATCGTGGATTCGTCTCAACATGCCTGAAGACGGAACGGTCATCGTCGAGGACGTGAGCTCGGCGCGCGCCTGCTTCGGAGTGTGGGGGCCTCGCGCTCGCACCATCGTACAGCGCGTGACCCAAGCAGACGTATCGAACGCCGGTTTTCCCTACCTGAGTGCCAAGAACATCACCGTCGGCGACGTTCCAACGCTGGCCATGCGGGTGACTTACGTGGGCGAATTGGGTTGGGAGTTCTACTGCCCGATGG
>JBOGUH010000257.1:0-2847 GCA_050695975.1 Anaerolineae bacterium | reverse complement strand
CTCGAACGACTGGCCGAAGGTGTTGTATTAGGCGACGGCGGCTACTTGCTGGAACTGGAGAAACGCGGCTATGTTCAAGCGGGGCCATTCACGCCCGAAGTGAGCCTGACTCACCCCGAAGCGCTGGCCGAACTTCACCGCGAGTTCATGCACGCCGGCGCGGAAGTTCTGCAAACGCTCACGTTCTACGCCAGCGAAGACAAGCTCAGCACCGTCGGGCTGGCCGGCCAGGTGGATAACATCAACCGCGCCGCCGTGCGCATCGCTCGACAGGTCGCTGCCGAAGGCGATGTGCTGGTCGCCGGCAACATCAGCCTGACGTGGGCCTACGATCCTAAAGATCCGAAATCAGCCGATCGCGTCCGCGCGCTGTTCGATCGACAGATCGGCGTGATGCTGGAAGACGGTGTCGACTTCATCATCGGCGAGACGTACTCGTGGTTGGGCGAGGCGCTGATCGCGGTGGAGCGCATCAAGACGGCCGGACTGCCGGCCATGGTGACGATGTCGTTCGAGAACGATCCACACTGTTACGAGGGCTATGGCCCTGCCGAGTGCGCGCGGCGGCTGGCCGACGCCGGCGCCGACATGGTCGGCATCAACTGCCTGCGCAATCCTGAACATACGCTGCCGTTGATGGCAGAGGTGCGCGACGCCGTATCGGGTTACGTGGCCTGCCAGCCGGCCGCCTACCACACCCCGCACGGCACGCCGGACTTCACCACGTTACCTGAATTTCCATACGCGCTGGACTCGCTGCAGCTCAGCCGCGCCGAAATGGCGTTCTATGCCCTGAAGGCGCGCGACATGGGCATCAACTATATTGGCTCGTGCTGCGGATCGGTGGCCGCGCACGTGCGGGCGATGGCCAAGGCGCTGGGCAAACTGCCCGTCGAAGAGCGCAGGTGGCGCATCGATTATGAGAAGCCGATGTCGGCGTATGAGCTGCACGGTCACACGGATTAAGCAAATCTGAACTTGCTCTCGCATGCTCTACACATTCGACCGCTTTCGAAACGAAATCAAGCAAGCGTCGCTCACTACAGGGTTGATCCGTTCTGACGAGATCGACTTGCAGATCTCGAAAGCGGCCACTGTCCAGGCAGACCTGGCGCTGCCGTGCTTCAGGGCCGCCAAGAAACGCGGGGTCGATCCAGCACAATTCACCGCACAACTCGCCACTGCGGCGCGCGTCTCGATCCAGCCTGAGTCGCTCATTCATACAGTCGAAGCCTCCGGCCCTTTCATCAACTTCACACTCGACGTGCCCGCCTTCGCGCGGCAAGTGCTGGCAGAGGTCGAGGAGCACGCCGACCGCTACGGCTGGGATGACCTCGGCGCAGGCCAGACCGTGGTGATCGACTACTCGTCACCCAACATCGCCAAGCGCATGCACGCCGGCCACATCCGCTCGACGATCATCGGCCAGGCGCTGGCGAACCTCTTTCGCGCGCTCGGCTACACCGTCGTCGGCGACAATCACCTGGGCGATTGGGGGAAGCAGTTCGGCGTGCTCATTGCCGCCATCGAGCGCTGGGGTGAACCGGATGGCGAAGGCGAGGAGCTGATCGCACAACTTGAAGATCGATACAGCCGCTACTCCAAACTTATGGAGGAGGATTCTACGCTCGATGAAACAGCGCGAAATTGGTCGCTACGCCTAGAACAGGGCGATCCCACCGCCATGGAGATGTGGACACAGATTGTCGCTCTAACGAAGCGAGGCAATCAGCGCAATTATGACCGGCTCGGCGTGCGCTTTGATGCTGAACGCGGAGAGAGCTTCTATGTTCCTATGACCGTTGAGATCATTCCTGATGCTATCGAGAAGGGTGTTGCGTAACGCGACGAGAGCGGCGCCGTCGTAGTGGATATAGAGGGATTGCCTACCTTTCTGCTACAGCGCTCCGATGGCGCAACGCTTTACCACACGCGCGACCTGGCTACAATCGAGTACCGGGCGCAGACCTATAACCCGTCTAAGATCATTTACGTCGTCGGAAAGCCGCAAGAGTTGCACTTCCGGCAATTATTCGCCGTCGCGTGGGCAATGGGGTACGTGCCGCGCGAAGTCGATCTGGTTCACGTCATGTTCGGCGCGGTCTTTGGCACCGACGGCCAGCCGCTCTCGACGCGCAAGGGCAACATGGTCTATCTCGAGGCACTGCTCGACGAGGCTGCCCAGCGCGCGAGAACCATCGTCGAGCAGAAAGCGGCCGAGCGCGGCGCGGAATTCTCCGCCGAAGAGCGAGAGCACATTGCCGAAGTGGTGGGCATCGGGACCGTGATTTATAATGACCTGTACCAAGACCCTAAACGCAACATCAGCCTCGATTGGGATCGCATGCTGTCGCTCGAAGGCAACAGCGCAACCTATCTTCAATACACGCACACCCGCTGTCGGTCGATCCTGCGCCGGGCGGGAAGCCTGCCGCAAGAATACGATGCGGCACTTCTCCAACATCCCTCCGAAGTTGCCGTGATCAAAGAGCTCGGCCAGTTCCCGGTCAGAGTGCGTGAAGCGGCGGAGCAGTACGGGCCGTTCATCATCGCCGAATGGCTGTACAGTGCCGGCCGGCAATTCTCCGCCTTTTATCGCGACTGCCCCGTGCTCGATGCGCCTTCACTAGAGATGCGAGCAGCGCGTTTGCATTTAGTGAGTGCCATTGCTCAATGTCTCAAAAACGGCTTGGCGCTGCTCGGCATACGAGCGCCGGAGCGGATGTAGGACCTCACCCCCTAACCCCCTCTTCCGAATCGAAACTGAGCGATTCGGGAGAGGGGGAACACGCGCCGCTCCCCTCTCCTGATGACCTTCGTTTGTCGTCAGGAGAGGGGCCGGGGGTG
>JBOGUH010000256.1:0-1728 GCA_050695975.1 Anaerolineae bacterium | reverse complement strand
CTGCCGAAGCGCGCTGCCGGCCGGCGGTGCAGGTGACGTGGGAGCAGGTAGAGCTGGCCGGCGCGGCGGTTGTGGCGGTGCACGTCGCGCGCAGCACCGAGCTGCATTCGCTCGGCGACGGGCGCGTGCTGGTGCGGATGGGCGTCGAGAACCGGCCGCTGGGCGGCGAAGCGATCCGCCAGCTGGCCGCGACGAAGAGCAGCGCCGATTACGAAGGCGAGACGGTCGTCGGGGCCGGGCGATCGGATCTGGATGACGACGTCATCGCCGAATTCGTCGAGAAACGCGAAGAGCGCCAGCGCAAACGTCTGAGCGTCGGCCTGGACGAGATGCTGCACGAGCTCGGCGCGCTGGACGATGCCGGCAAGCCGACGACGGCAGGCATTCTCCTGTTTGGCCGGACGCCACAAGCGTTTCTGCCGCAGAGTGGCCTGGTATTTGTGCGGTTTATCGGCACCGAGCCGCGTGGGGAGGGCGGGCTGCCGGGATACGGCCGGCGTGAAGCGATCAACGGCCCGCTGGCGCGCGTGATCGAAGGCGCGTGGGAAGTGGTCTGGGAAGAGATGCACGTCGGCGCGGTGGTGAAAGGCTTGCAGCGGGAGGAGCGCACCGAGTACCCGCCGTTCGCTGTGCGCGAGGCGCTGGTCAACTCGGTGTGCCATCGCGATTATCGTTTGAAGGGCCGCCGCATCGAGATTCGGATGTTTGCCGATCGTTTGGAAGTGATTAGTCCCGGCGGCCTGCCCGGTTTCATCACCGTGGACAACATCGTCGAGGAGCATTTCTCGCGCAATCCCAGAATCGTGTCGGGGTTATTCCAGTGGGGTTATATTGAAGAGCTGGGGCTGGGTATCGATCGGATGATCGAGGAAATGACGCAAGCCGGCCACCCGGCGCCGCACTTCAAGGCGACGCCTTATTCGTTCACGGTGACGTTGAGCAACGTGCAGGTGCGTCGGGCCACGCCGGTCTGGGAGAAGGCGATGAACGAGCGCCAGGCGCGCGCGCTGTCGTATATCCGTGAGCACGGCCAGATCACCAATCGCGAGTATCAGCAGATCTGTCCCGACGTAACTCCCGAAACGCTCCGGCTGGATCTCGTCGATCTGGTGAACCGGGGCATCGTGATACGTATCGGAGCGAAGAAGGGCACGTATTACATCATGAAGTGAGTACATGCGACGCACCTCCCAGGTGTGTCGCACATGGCCGGGAATATCCCAAAATATTTCCCAACATGCCAATTGGGATACTTATGTAGAGAGGATTCATGCTTGCCTTTCAGGCGCAGGTAGTTACGGGCTTGGCTTCGGCTGCCGGATACTTAGTTTTAGCAGTCATCTTGTTCAGCCGAACTAAGTTCAAAGACTGGACAGCGAAAATCACGGCGATCTACATCTTGTTGTCGGCAGCTTGGAGTGTAGGACAAGCGCTCGCCGTCTGGCAGGGCCTGGCTCCCGCCGCACCGCTGCTGGGCGCGGAGATCGCAATCGACCTGATGTGGGTGCTCCCCACGCTGATCCTGATCCTGACGTTACAGTTCCTGGAGCGGCCTGGGCTGAAATGGGCGGCTCTCTTGGGCGGCGTGTGGGTCGTCCTGGCGCTGCTGGCCAGGCTGAACACCTTGGGTTTGCAGGACACGCTGCTGCGGCTGCGCTTCGGCGAGACTCCGCAAGCGGCGTTGAATACGGTGCGCATCCTCAGCTGGGCCAGCCTGACCGCCAGCGC
>JBOGUH010000255.1:0-6021 GCA_050695975.1 Anaerolineae bacterium | reverse complement strand
GTCGGGATGCTCCGGCTGGGGCGACAAGACGGACACCCATTCCAGCGCATGGGGGCCGGGATTGTGGATGCGATAGGGCGTGTCCGGCGGAACCAGCAGGCCGGTCGAAGGTGTGAGCGCGTAGGATCGTCCACCGACGATGGCTTCGCCAAAGCCGGCGACCACGAAGATCACATCCTCCGAGACTTCGTTCTTCATCTCGAGCGATGTCCCAACGCCGTAACGAAAGACGCGCTGAATCAGATTCCGGCAACCGGCGCGGGCGCGATCGATCGGGATACGATAGGTCGCGTTGGCGCCCGGCACGGGCTGCATGGGGATGTCGCCTTCGGAGACGACGATCGGGCGGGATTGCATTGCGTCTTTATCCAATCGCTTTCACTTCCGCCAGCACCTGCTCCACATCGGGCGGGCCTTTCGGAATGACTTCGCGGTAGCGGACAATGCCTTCGCGATCGATGATGAAGATCGCGCGCCGGCTGTATCCCTTGTCATCACGCCACAGACCGTACTTCACGATGATGTCGCCTTTGGGGTGGAAGTCGGCCAGCAGTGGGAAGGTGATGCCGCCCAGTTGTTCGGCGAAGGCGCGATGCGAGTGGACGCTGTCGACGCTGATGCCCAGCACCTGGGCATTCATCGCCTCGAAGCGGGAGAGGTTCTCCTGCAGCGAGACGAGCTCCGTCCTTCAGGTGTCGGTGAAGTCGAGGACGTAGAAGGCGAGCACGACCACCTTGCCGCGCAGGTCGGCCAGGCTCAGCGGACTTTGGCCCACGCTCGCCGGAAGCGAGAAGTCGGGCGCGGGCTGCCCGACGGCGATCGGTTCATCTGCCATGAATAACTCCTGTATGATCGTAGTTGATGATGATACAATCACCAAAGCAATTAGGCAAATCTGGGGAGGAAGAGCGTGGAATATAAGAACCTCGGTCGCACCGGCCTCAAAGTCTCTGCCGTGGGCCTGGGCTGCGGCAACTTCGGCGGCGTGGGCAGCGCGCCGGCTTTCTTCGGCAAAGGCGAGACGGAAGAGGAAGCTTTCGGGATCATGGACGCTGCCTGGGACATGGGCATCAGTTTCTTCGACACAGCCGATGCCTACGGCGGCGGGCGGAGCGAGACCTTCATCGGCAAGTGGCTGAAGGCGAAAGGGGCACGCGTCCGCGATCAGCTCGTGCTGAGCTCCAAAGTCTTCAACCCGGTCGGCGACGGGCCGAACGATTGGGGATTGTCGCGCCGTCACATCCTGCGCCAGATCGAGGCCAGCCTCACGCGGCTGGGAACCGATCATCTCGACATGTACCTGATCCACGAACCCGACCCCACCACCCCACTCGACGAAACACTGCGCGCGCTGGACGATCTGGTTCATCAGGGCAAGGTGCGTTACATCGGTGCGTCGAACATGCCGGCCTGGCTGATGACGAAGGCGCTGTGGATCAGCGACAGGCACAACCTGCATCGCTTCGCGTGGGTGCAGAACGCCTACAGCCTGCTCGATCGAACCGACGAGCGCGAGATGTTTCCGTTGTGCGAAGATCAGCGTTTGGGTTATACTCCATTCAGCCCGCTGGCGGGGGGCTGGCTGACCGGCAAATATCGAGCGGGCGAATCGTTCCCCGACGGCTCGCGCATGACACTGCGACCTGAACCCTATCGCGGATTCCAAAACGAAAAAACGTTTAGTGCGCTCGAAGCCCTGCGGAAGGTTGCCGCCGATCGCGGCGCCGACATGGCGACGCTGGCGCTGGCCTGGGTGATGTCGCATCCACTCGTCACCGCGCCGATCGTCGGCCCGCGCAAGCCGGCGCATCTGGAGCCGGCGAAGCGCGCGTTAGAGATCAAGTTGACGATAGAAGAGCGCAAAGCGATTTCCGATTTGTTCGAGTGACGGGAGATACCTGTGTACCTGTATACAAGTACACAGGTATTCAACGCGCCAGGGGTTTTCGTATGAGCATCCTCATTCTCACTCACGCCGAAGTTGAAGAACTGCTGCCGATGGACGAGTGCATCACCGTCATGACTGAAGCGCTGACCGCGCTCGCCAAGGGACAGGCGCATCAGCCGCTGCGCATGGTCGTGCGCCCGCCGGATGCCGCCGGTCTGATGGGACTGATGCCGTCGTACCTGTCGGGCGCGCGGGCAGCCTACGGCCTGAAAGCGGTGTGCGTCTTTCCCGGCAACACGGCTAAAGGCAAGGACGCGCATCAAGGCGCGGTGATGCTGTTCAGCGCCGAAAGCGGCGAGCTGCTGGCGCTGATGAACGCGTCGGCGATCACCGCGATTCGCACCGCGGCCGTGTCGGGCGTCGCGACCGACCTGCTGGCGCGCGAGGACGCGACCGACCTCGCCATCATCGGCGCTGGCGTCCAGGCTCGATCGCACCTGGCGGCGATGGCCTGCGTCCGCCCGATCAAGCGCGTGCGCGTGGCGAGCCGCGACTTCGCGCATGCGCGCGCGTTCGCCGACGAGCTGAGGTTTCATGTAGCGGCTCCGATCGATCCGGTCGAGAGCGTCGAACTGGCCGTGACCGGCGCGGACGTGATCGTGACGGCGACGACCGCCGCCGAGTCGATCCTGAAGCGGGAGTGGATCGCGCCGGGCGCGCACATCAATGCAGTCGGGTCGAGCATCCCCACGACGCGCGAAGTCGATAGCGCGACGATGGCCGCCGCGAGCCTGTTCGTCGATCGGCGCGAGTCGACGCTCAACGAATCGGGCGATGTCCTGTTCGCCATGCGCGAGGGCGCGATCGGGCCGGATCACATTCGGGCCGAGGTCGGCGAAGTGCTGATCGGCGCGAAGCCGGGACGCGCGTCGGAGGACGAGATCACGCTGTTCAAATCGCTGGGGCTGGCGGTGGAAGATTTAGCGTCTGCCGAGTACGTGTATCGCAAAGCTCAGCAACTGGGCGTGGGGACGTGGGTGGAGTTTTGATCTTAGAGATTAGAGGTTGGAGATTAGAAGTTGAACAAGCATCCTGAGCGGAGCGGTGTGCTTTTCCACCGCGTAGTCGAAGGATGCGGCTTAGAACCTTCAACCCTTTGCGCTCTTGGCGGCTTGGCGTGAGATATTGAACCTGAGGTGATCAATGCTCCCAACGCTTGAGCAGATTCGAGAGGCGCGGCGGGTGATTGCCGGTTCGGCGATTCGCACGCCGTTGGTGCGGTTGAACGTGCTCGATGCGCCGGCCGAGATTTATTTGAAGCTGGAGAACCTTCAGCCGATCGGCTCGTTCAAGATTCGCGGCGCGGCCAACGCGATCGGCCACACACCGCCGGAGCAACTGGCGCGCGGGGTGTACACCGCATCGGCAGGCAACATGGCGCAGGGCGTCGCCTGGCGCGCGCGTGAGTTGGGCATTCCATGCGCGGTCGTCGTGCCGGAGCACGCGCCCGAAGCCAAGCTCGCGGCGATCAAGCGTCTGGGCGGAGAGATCATCAAGGCGCCGTTTGACGCGTGGTGGCAGGTCATTCTCACGCACAGGTACGAAGGACTCGACGGCCTGTTCGTCCATCCGGTGAGTAACACGCACGTGATGGCCGGCAATGGCAGCATTGGTATTGAAATTCTGGAGGACTTGCCCGACGTCGACGCGGTGATCATCCCCTACGGTGGCGGCGGACTGAGCAGCGGAATCGCGACTGCGATTCGCGCGCTCAAACGAGACACAAAAGTGTACGCCTGCGAAGTCGAGACCGCCGCGCCGCTGGCCGCGTCGTTAGCGGCGGGTGCGCTCCAGGAAGTGAACTACACACCCAGCTTTGTCGACGGCATCGGCAGCAAGAGTGTGCTGCCAGAGATGTGGCCGCTGGTCAGCCGGCTGCTGGACGACTCGTTGGTCGTGAGCCTTGACGAGGTTGCCACCGCACTCAAACTGCTGGCCGAGCGCAATCGCGTGATTGCCGAGGGCGCGGGCGCGTGTCCAGTCGCGGCGGCGTTGAGTGGCAAAGCAGGTAGCGGGAAGATCGTATGCGTCGTGTCGGGCGGGAATATTGACTTGAGCAAACTGTGTGTCATACTAGAAAAAGATGGTCATTAACCAGATGGTATACTGATAATCGTACAGTTCAGCAAGGAGGTGCCTGATGCGCTTCAAAGTTGTACTCGAACCCAGTGAAGACGGCGGCTTCACCGTCTACGTCCCTGCTTTGCCCGGCTGCATCAGTGAAGGCGACACTGAAGAAGAAGCCCTGAAGAACATTCAGGAAGCGATTGAGCTGTATCTCGAACCCGTCGAAGACGATTGGGTGTTGGATGAGCAGGCAGTCGTACAGGAAGTTGAGTTGTGAACAAAGTCCTCAGCCTGCCTTATCCCCGAATTATCAAAGCCTTGCAACGAGATGGCTGGATGGTTGCGCGTCAGCGGTCAGCGAGGCAGTCATATTCGGCTACAGAAACGTATCGGTGATGAGCTGCTCAAGATCACCGTTCCCGCGCACCGTCCAGTAAAGCGTTCTACTCTCGCCCATATCCTGAAACAGGCAAGGATGGACGTAGAGCGATTCTCCGAATTGCTCTGAACAACAATAGGCGGAGGGGCGGGCCAGCCCGGCGCCCCTCCGACAGAGGCACACGCCTTTACTGCTTCATGATGATCGGCAAGAACATGTTGTAGACGGTAACGGCTGTGGCTTCGCTGTCCGTGTTATTGCCGGGGTTCGGATCGGGCGTTGCCGAACTCACGCCGGCCGTGTTCGTCAAGGTCCCGGTCGTGCCTGCGCTCACCGCCACCACCACGGTCACGCTCGCCGCGCTGCTCGCGTTCAGTGTGCCCAGGCTGCACGGCAGCGCTGTGCAGCCGCCCTGGCTGGACGACACTGACTGCAATGTGACGCCGCCCGGCAGTGTGTCGGTCACGGTCACGCTCGCCGCGTTCGACGGGCCGGCATTGTTGACTGCCAGCGTGTAGGTCAGAATCTGCCCCACGGTCACCGGGTCGGGCGAGTCCGTCTTAGTGAATGAGAGATCGGCGGCCTCGGCGATCTGCACCATGACGGTAGCCGTGTCGGTGTCGGAGACCAGGTCCGTCGGCCCGGGGTTATACGCCGTCCAGGTGGCGGTGTTGACCGTGGTCTGCGTGATGGTGGTCGTTTGGGTCAAAGAGGCCGAGGCGCCTGGCGTCAGTGTAATGGGAAAGCCACTCAAGATCGTGCCCAGACGGTTGTCCACCAGGTCGTGCTGCGTCAGTGTGATGGCGCCGGTGTTCTCAATATTGTAGCAGTAGTAGACCGGGGTTCCAGCGGTCACGGTGATCGCGCTCGTGACAGCGCAGACGGCCGGGTCGGCGCCGGCGGTCTTTGTCAGCGCGATAGAGGCACCACAAGCCGCAGTGGTCACCGTCAGCGACCAGCTATTGAGCGTTCCGCCGTCGGCGGCGGCGTCGTCAGAGATGGTCAGCGCCCAGACGCCGTTCGGGTCTTCGCCGACGAAAGCGCCCATGGCCTCCTCAGGCGCCAGTGGCGAGGCCGTGGTGAGGTTCACGTAGACCTGGTCGGTCACCAGGCCGTTGTTGCTGGTGTAGGGCACTTGCCCGTCAGGGTCGGCGTTGTCATCCCAGAGCGTGCCGGCAAACACGTTGTCGTTGCTGCCGCCGTTGTCGGTGGAGAGGGTCACGATGGTGCCCTGGGGCGAGGCCAGTGTGATGTCGAGGTCAGCCGCGAACGTGTGCGAGATGACCGTGGTCAAGTCCAGGTCCAGCAGATATGCGCCCGCGCCGGAGACGGTCAGCGTCGAACTGATCACAGCCGGACCAGTGGGGATGGTTACCGGCGTCGTGTTGGTGAAAGTGGCCGGCGTCGAGGTACAGCCGGGCGGCGCCGCTGGCGTCACAGCAGACGTCGGGCCAACAGCCATCAGTACTAGGGAGGTGACCAGCATCGCTAACGGGATCCGAATCCACTTTGTCTTCATGATGACCCTCCTTTTCGAACTTGTCGTTTCATCGCGTCGCTTTCCGACAAATGCGCGGCGATAGCGGCGACTGCCAGCGCAGCTTTGAACGTTTTGAAAACGCCCCCC
>JBOGUH010000254.1:0-2205 GCA_050695975.1 Anaerolineae bacterium | reverse complement strand
GCGCAGCAGTTCGTCGTGCGTGCCGCTGGCGACCAGCCGCCCGCGGTCAAGCACCAGGATGTGATCGGCCCAGCGGATCTGCGCCAGCCGATGCGTGATCAGCAGCGTCGTCCGCCCGCGCTGGACTTTGCGGATCGCCTTCTGGATTTCGTCCTCGGTCGCGCCGTCGATCGCGCTCGTCGAGTCGTCGAGGATCAGGATGCGCGGGTCGCTCAGAAAGGCGCGCGCCAACGCGATGCGCTGCCGCTGCCCGCCCGACAGCGTCACGCCGCGCTCGCCGACCCTTGTCTGGTAGCCATCGGCGAAGGCCGTGATGAACTCGTGCGCTTGCGCGGCGCGCGCGGCCTGCTCGATTTCCTGCCGCGTCGCATCGGGCCTGCCGAAGGCGATGTTCTCGGCAATGGTTCGCGAGAACAGAAAGACGTCCTGCTCGATCTTGGAGATTTGAGAGCGGAGCGCGGCCAAGTTCCATTCGCGCACGTCGACGCCGTCGATCAAGATGCGGCCTTCGTTCACGTCATACGTTCGATTGACCAACTGCGTCAGTGTGCTCTTGCCCGATCCGGTCTGGCCGACGATGGCGACCGTCTGTCCCGGCTCGAGTTGGAACGAGACATGATCGAGCAGCGGACGATCTGCGTAGCCGAAACTCACGTCCTCGAAGACGATGTCGCCGCGTATCGGCTGGTCGTGCCCGCCGATGTTCTCGTCCAGCTCCGTCTCGGCGCGGATGATCTTCAGAATCCGATTCGAGCTGGCGATGCCCGCCTGCACCAGCGAGAAGGTGAAGATCGAGATGAAGGTCGGGAAACGCAGCACGGTCATCAACCCCATCACGCCGATGATGTT
This sequence comes from Anaerolineae bacterium, assembly GCA_050695975.1. Classification (GTDB taxonomy): domain Bacteria; phylum Chloroflexota; class Anaerolineae; order Fen-1058; family Fen-1058; genus DASSFZ01. The sequence goes on along the minus strand of JBOGUH010000254.1, from coordinate 1,356 downwards.
GGCGATCGTCACGCGCCCGTGTTGATAGAGCAGCATCCCGTGCAGGAAGGTCAGGCCGAGCGCAATTGCGTACAGCAGCAGTGGCAAGTAGCGCGCCTCGATGTGGCCTTGCCGGACAAACGCCTCGCGGTTGATGCGAGCCGCCTTGTTGAACTTGTTTCGCTCGAAGTCTTCTTGCGCGCTGGCTTTGACGATCTCGATCCCGGAGATGGTCTCTTCAAGCCCGGCGTTCATCTTGCCGAACTCTTCGCGCTGGAGATGAGTGACCGGATTGAGCTGGCGGGTGTAGCCCCTCACCGCGAAGATGTAAGCGACGATGAAGCCGATCGGCGCGAGCAGCAGATCGGACTGGATCGAGGCGATGTAAATGAGTGGGATGACAATCGCCAGCACCGTCTCGGCGATCAGGCTGGCGCCGGGCACGATCATATCGCTCAACAGGGCGCTGTCGTCGGTGGCGCGCGCCATGAGATCGCCCACGCGCTGCCGATCGTGGAAGGTCTGGCTTTTGCCGAGCAGGCTGGCGTAAAGCTCCTCGCGCGCATCGGCCTGAAACCGCTTGGCGATGTTCTCAAGCGAGCGGTAAGCCAGCAAGTTCGAGACGCCGTCGAGCATCAACACGCCCATCACGGCCAGCGCTAGTTTCAGCAGGGTCTCGCCGGCGTCCGGCTCGCCGAGGGTGATCGCTTCGGCGGCCTGGCCGATCAGCACCGGCGCGAAGGAATACGAGGAGAGACTGGTGACGAGCAAGACGATCGCCAGGAGCAAAAGGCGCTTGTAGCGCAAGACGTGCGACAGGATCCAGCGCGTCGTGCTCGACGTGTTGTAACGGTAAGCGTCCTGGACTCGAAATTCGCTCTTGTGCGACACGGGGTTCTCCAGCAGACATTCAGAACCCCGATCGCTCAGACCGACCGGGGTTCTCGGCTATTCCAGATCGAATTGGCGGTAATGATACCTCACAATCTGTTTGTTGTCGTCACCCGGACATACTCATATAGGGCATAATTGGCTGAAGCGTGACAGACGATCTATTCCGTCCAATCTCCGTCACGTTTCGCGCCGTTGAGACATTCAGTCAAGTAGCAATGCCGGAGCTACACATCTACCCAAGTCCCAATCTGCTGCCGTACATCAAGTGCCAGATTCTGTCCACCATTCGCGTCGAAGAGACCCGTATGCATTACGGCATCTACATTCCAAACTTCGGCAATGATACCAGCGCGCGCATGCTCGTCGATCTGGCGCGCGATGCGGAAGAAGCCGGATGGGATGGCTTCTTTTTGATGTCGTCATGACCGGCTCCACGCCTGGCGACGACCCAGTGAAGTGCGAAAAGACCATCGACCCTTACGC
>JBOGUH010000253.1:0-6070 GCA_050695975.1 Anaerolineae bacterium | reverse complement strand
CTCGCTGGGCCGCTTCGTGCTAGCCGGCGAGCTGGAAGAAATCCCGGCCGCCCAGGCCGAACGGGTCGTCGGGGCGCTGCGCGAAGAGATCCAGAACGAGGACGAGACGATCGAGGTGCGCCGGCGCGCCGTCGAAGCGATCGGCTACTCCGGCGCCGAGGATATATCCGATCTCATCAGCGAGGCGTACGGCGATGCCGACGAGCGCATGCGCGTCAGCGCGGTGTTTGCGATGGGCCGCTCGGCCGATCTGCGCTGGGCCGACCTGGTGCTCGACGAGGCCGAATCGCCCAGCCCGGAGATGCGCTACGAAGCGGCGCGCGCGTGCGGCGAGCTGCAGAACCCGGGCGCGGCGCCGGCGCTGTCGCGCTTGTTGAGCGATCCCGATGACCAGGTGCGCGAAGCCGCGGTCTGGGCCTTGGGCCAGATCGGCGGTAACGAGCCGCGCCGCCTGCTCACGCAGATCTTGGAGGATGAAGACTCGGATCTGCACGAAGCCGCCCAGGCCGCGTTGGAGGAACTCGAGTTCATGAGCGGAGACGGCCTGGATTTCGCTACGTTCGAACTCCTGGACGACGATGGTTCGTCGGAACGCGACGATTGACGGAGCTGCTCGACATCCTGTGGCACGATATCGTGCCCATCTTCATCGGTATTGGGCTGGGATTCGCTTTCGGCCGTCGCTTCAAGCCCGACGTGCAGGTGTTGTCACGCCTCACCTTCTACATCTTCAGCCCGTGCCTGGTGTTCATCTCGTTGGTGCGCTCCACGCTCGACAGCGGTGAACTGGTTCAGGTCGCTGCCTTCACCCTCGTCGCCGCAATCGTCATGGGATTGCTGGGCTGGCTGGCTGCGCGTCTGTTTCGGCTCGACGCGCGCGCCGCCGCCGGCGTGATCTTGGTGTGCATGTTCGTGAACGGCGGCAATTACGGGCTGGGCGTGAATCAGCGCGCGTTTGGCGACGAGGGGCTGGCGCGCGCGGTGATCTTCTTCACGACCAGCACGATTCTGGTCTACACGCTGGGTGTGACCGTCGCCGCAGGAGGCGACGGCGCCGGCTGGCGCGGCGCGATTCGGCGCGTGTTCGAAGTGCCGCCCGTGTACGCCGTGATCGGCGCGTTTGTAGTGCGGGCGCTGTCGATCGACATGACGCAGCCGGCGCTCGAGCCGATTCAGGCGGGCATTGAGATCGGGGCCAGGGCGGCGATCCCGGCCATGCTGGTCATCCTCGGCATTCAACTGGCGCAGACCCCGGTCGCGCAGCACGTTCGACCGGCGCTGGCTGCCAGCGGGCTGAGGCTGATCGTCGCGCCGGTCGTCGCCTGGGTCGCAGCCGGGGCAATCGGACTGACCGGCGTGGCGCGGCAGGTGTCCATCGTCGAAGCCAGCATGCCCGCCGCCGTGATCAACATCATTCTGGCGACCGAGTATCGCGCCGCCCCCGACCTGGTCACCGGCGTGGTGCTGATCTCGACGCTGCTCAGCCCGATCACACTCACGCTGATCATCTCGCTCCTCAAATGACCCGACTCTGCTCGATTCTCAGTGGATCACGATTTCGTAGATTTCGTAGTGACGACTTCAGTCGTCCCGGTGCGACTAAAGTCGCTACGACGAGCCAAATTTGTGATCTACTGATTCTCCTCGCGCTGGGATTCCTCTTCAACCCGATGCCGCTGCACGCTGCCCAACCGGCCCCGATCGCCGCCAGGCTGACGCACGACTACGTCTTCGCGCAGCAGATCACGTTCGTCCTGGATGCGACGAGCGACGCGCGCATCACACGGGCCATCGTGTTTTATCAATCCGATCGATCAAGCTTGCGGCAGGGCGAAGTGGCCTTCACGCCCGAAACGACGGTGCACGTCGAGGTGCTGCAGGAATTGCGCGGCGGCGCGATCCCGCCCTTCAGCACGGTGACCTACTGGTGGGAGATCGCCGACGAGGCCGGACAGACGTTTACGACGCCACGCGTGACGTTTGAGTATATCGACAACCGTTTCGATTGGCGGCAGGTATCCGATGCCGACGTCACGGTATACTGGAGCGAAGGCGATGCGGCTTTCGGTGAGGCAGCGCTCGACACCGCGATCGAATCACTGCCGGCAATCGCCGACGAGATCGGCATCTCTCCGGCCTCGGACATCGAGATCTACGTCTATCCCAGCCGCGACGATCTGATCGGCGCGCTCCGGCTGGGCGGTCGCGATTGGGCCGGCGGCCAGGCCCGGCCTGAACTCGGCGTCGTGCTGGTGGACGTGCCGGCCTCCCCAGTCGCCGTGAGCGAGATGCGGCGGTTGATCCCGCACGAGCTCACGCATCTACTGGTGTACGCGGCCACGCAGCCGAACTACGATCGCGTGCCGTCCTGGCTGGACGAAGGCCTGGCGACTGCGAACGAAGGCTCGCCCGATCCATCGCTGGCGGTTGCGCTCGATGCGGCGCTGCGCGCCGGCCGGCTGCTCTCGTTTGAGTCGCTGTGCGCGCCGTTCGCAGCGGATGCGGGCGAGGCGCGGCTGGCGTACGCGCAGAGCAGCAGCCTGGTTCAATTCATCCGCGATCGACACGGCAGTCAGGGCATTCGCGGCCTGCTGGCGGCTTACCGCGAGAACGCAGTGTGCGCGCCGGGCGCCGAGCGCGCACTGAACATGCCGCTGACCGCGCTCGAAAGTGAGTGGCGCGCGCAGCTCACGTCGGGTTCGGGGAGCGCCGCTGGCGTCGTGGTCGATACCAGCGCGCCGTGGCTGGCGCTATCGGCGATTGCCTGTTTGACGCTGCTGCCGATCCTGGGTGGGCTGCCGCTGATCGCGCATCGCAAGAGTCCGCCACAGGAAAGCATGTGAGGTTTTGCTCTCGTCGGGTTTGCGACCCGACGCTTGTGCGAAGAGAGGAGTCGGGGGTCGCAGACCCCCAACGAGCCAAGCGAGATGAACACGGTCTTCTTCGATCTCGAAACGCAGTACTCGATTGACGACGTGGGCGGGCGGCGCAACATTCGCTTGCTGAAGATGTCGGTCGGCGTGACGTATTCGGCTGCGGACGGCGCTTTTCATCGCTACACCGAGGCGAACGTAGCCGATCTGATCGCCGAACTGAAATCCGCTGGCCAGATCGTCGGGTTCAACCTGTTCAACTTCGATTACGAGGTGCTGCACGCTTATACGTCGGACGATCTGCGCGCGCTGCCGACGATCGATCTGCTCGACCATGTCCAGCGTGCAGTGGGCTTCCGCGTCGGGTTGGATGCGCTGGCCTCGGCGACGCTCAACGTGAAGAAGAGCAGTCACGGCTTACAGGCCATCGACTGGTGGCGCCAAGGTAAGATAGAGGAGCTGCTCGCGTACTGCGAGCAGGACGTGGACGTGACGCGGCGGTTGTACGAGTTCGGTCGCGCGAATAAGTATGTGCAGTTCTACGATCGAAATTATCGTCTGAAGCGCGTGCCGGTGAATTGGTGACATGGCGCGACTGGTGTTCATGGGCTCGCCCGCTTTCGCCGTCCCGACACTTGACGCGCTCGCGCGCGATCACGACATCCTGGCCGTGTTCACTCGACCCGATAAGCCCGCCGGACGCGGCCGCAAGGTGACGCCCGTCCCGGTGAAAGTGTGGGCCGAGAAGCGCGGCGTGCCGATCCACCAGCCGCCTTCGCTGCGCAAAGACCCCGGCGCGATCGACACGCTGCGAATGCTCATACCCGATGCGATCGTCGTCGTGGCGTACGGGCTGATCCTGCCGCAGTCGGTCCTCGACATTTCCCCGCATGGCTGTCTCAACGTGCACGCTTCGCTGCTGCCGAAGTATCGCGGCGCGGCGCCGATCCCGGCGGCGATCCTGGCCGGCGACGCGGAAACCGGTGTGACGATCGTGCGCATGGATGCCGGAGTCGATACTGGCCCGATGCTGGCTCAGGCGCGCGAGCCGATCCGTCCCCACGACACGACACTCACGCTCGGCGCGCGCCTGGCCGATCTCGGCGCACGGTTGATGGCCGAGACGCTGCCGAAGGTGCTGCGCGGCAAGATCGCGCCGATCGCTCAGGATGACGCGCAAGCGTCGCTCAGCCCCAAGCTCGACAAGGACGACGGCCGCATCGACTGGTCGAGGTCGGCGATTGAGATCGATCGGATGATCCGCGCCTACACGCCATGGCCTGGCGCGTCCACGCACTGGAATGGATTGCCCCTCAAGATCATGCGTGCGGTCGCGACGGGACAGACTGCGGCAAAAGAGCTGCGGCGGGTGGGGCAGGTGATTCGCCTCGACCCAGATCGCATCGGCGTGCTGACCGGCGATGCGGTGCTCGAACTGCTTGAGGTGCAGCTCGCCGGCAGGCGAGCGATGTCGATCGAGGAGTTTGTGCGGGGACACAGGCAATTCATCGGTTCGCATCTCCAACATTCACTGGAGGATTCTCTCATGAGACTGGCGAACAAGAAAATCGCGATGTTGCTGGAAGCAGGATTTGAAGACCTGGAGTTTTGGGTGACGGTGATGCGCCTGCGCGAAGAGGGCGCGAAGGTGGTCGTCGTCGGCGTCGAGGCCAATAAAACGGTCAAAGGCAAAAACGCGCTGTCGGCGACGAGCCTGGTCGCGGCGCGGGACGTGAAGGCGTCGGAGTTCGACGCGGTAGTCGTGCCGGGCGGCTGGGCGCCGGACAAGCTGCGCCGCTACGACGAGGTGAAACGGCTGGTCAAGGAGTCGTACGACGCGGGCAAGATCGTCGGGTTGATCTGCCACGCCGGCCTGGTTGGCATCTCGGCCGGAATCGTCAGGGGTCACAAGGCAACCGGCAGCAAAGGCATCAAAGACGATCTCATCAACGCCGGCGCGACGTGGGTCGACGAGCCGGCCTTCCGCGACGGCAACATCGTGTGGGGGCGCGTGGTGGACGACATCCCCGATTTCTGCCGCGAGCTCGTCGCCGCGATCGCGAGTCAAGGCTGATACATGACCACCAAGCCACAAAGGCACGAAGACTATTATTAACTTTGTGTCTTGGTGTCTTTGTGATAAAGAATCACTGAATGAAAGTCATCGTCGTCGGGACGGGGGCGATCGGGGGATACGTTGGAGCGAAGCTGGCGCTGGCGGGTGACACGCTGACGTTCGTGGGCCGCCAGCCGCTGGCCGACGCCGTCGCCGCGCGCGGGCTGCGGCTGATCGAGCCAGAAGGCCAATCCGTCGTGCAGAACTGCGAAGTGGTCACGTCGCCGGCAGCAGCGTTCGCACAACCGGAGCGATTCGATCTCGCACTGTTTACTGTGAAAACGCACGATACGCACACGGCGATCGACGAACTGCGTCCTTACGCAGATCGGGTCGATCGCTTTTTGTCGCTACAGAACGGCGTGAGCAGCGAAGACCTGCTCGGCGAAGCCTTCAGCTGCGAGAAGATCGTCGCAGGCACAATCCTGAATCCGGTGTCGATCCAAGAACCGGGCGTGCTGGTGTTGGAGAAACGTAAGGGTGGGGTCGGTGTGGGAGTCGTCTCCAGACGACGATTAGTGAATCAGCTTGCAGCGGTTGAAGCCCTGGCATCCCATTTCCATCGGGCGGGTTTCGTCGTTCGCACGTATGCCGATTACCGCGCCATGAAGTGGAGCAAACTCCTGTTGAACCTGATCGGCAACGCCTCGTCGGCGATCCTCGATTTGAACACGATGCAAGTCTTCGCCGATAAGCGTATCTTCTCGATTGAGATCGCCGCACTGCGCGAAGCCGTGCGCGTCGCGCGCACACAGGGGATTCGATTTGTGGGGCTGCCAGGTTACCCGGTGCCGCTGCTCGTCGCCGCTGCGCGATTCTTGCCACTGCCGTTGCTCCAGCTGCTACTGATCCCGCTCGTAGCTAAGGGACGCGGCGGCAAGATGCCGTCACTGCACATCGACTTATCTAACAGCAAGCGCCGCTCCGAGATCGACGAACTGAATGGAGTCGTGGTTCGTGCCGGGGCACGGCTAAACATCCCCACGCCGGCGAATGCATTGCTGTTCGAAACGTTTAAGGATTTGCAGTCGGGGCGGGCGGCGCGATCGGATTGGCGGCATCGAGCGGATCGGTTGTGGGT
>JBOGUH010000252.1:0-1875 GCA_050695975.1 Anaerolineae bacterium | reverse complement strand
CCTGGAAGGCTGCCCGCAGTCGGTCTGCAACGGACGACTCGAACGCCATCGCTTGGCTCGTGGTGCGAATCTGCAAGTTCGAGGTGCGGCCGGCCAGACCGATGTCGCGCAGGAACACGTCGCGCGGGAGATAAGCGCCGGCCTGCCTGCCGCTCAGATCGAATACGGTTCCGACGATCGTCCATTCACGCTTTCCGATGTCGTCGAGATCGAGTGTCACCGTGCTCCCGACCTCCAGGCCGAGATCGGCCGCCAGCTTACCGTTGAGCACGATGGCGTGTCCATCGTCAGGGAGCAGCCAGCGGCCTCGGGTGATCGCCGGCTGGAACAACTGCGTGTCCGGCGGGAGCGCGCGGATCTGGACACGCTCGCCGGTCGAGTCATCTTTCGTCCGTAGCGCAGTGCCCGACCGGAACGTCCACGCCTCGACGTGCTCGACTCCCGGCTGCTCGGCGGCGATCGCTTCGGCCTCGTCGATCCGGACCATCTGGCCGAAGCCCAGGTTGACATCCAGACCGAGCGTGTTGAACACGAAATCAATCGTATAGGTAAACGACTCGCCAGCGCTGAGGACCATGACGAGCACCACGCCGGCGATGGTCAGCGTGATCTGGGTGAGCGCGACGCGCGCCTTGCGGCGGAAGGTATTGCGCAGCGTCAGCGCCAGCGGGCGTGGCAGCCCGCGGATTCGCGTCAAGATGCGATCGAAGAGGCTCTTGCCATAGCCCGCGCCGATACCGTAGGTGCTGATGGCTTCGCGCACGGTGATGCGCGCGCCGGAAATGACCGGCCACAGCGCGGCCAGAGCCGGCGCCAGCAGCCCGATGCCGATTTGTTGCGTCACTGCCGGCAGCGAGAAGCGAAACGATTCTAAGGGCACGTTCAGCAGCTCGAGCAGCGCGCGCGACAGCGCATGCGCCGCCAGCCCGCCCAACGGCACGGCGATCAGCAGCGCCAGCCAGCCGTAGATCAACACGCCGCTCAGATACAGCCGCACGACCTGACCGCTCATCGCGCCGACGGCCTTCATCACGCCGATTTGGGCGACCTGCTGGGCGATGATGGCGTTGATGGTATTGATCACGAGAAACAGCCCGAGCGCCAGCGACAAGACGGCCAGGACGGTCAGGATCAAGATGACCGAGTCGACTATCTCCTGATTGAAATGCCGATTGGGATCCTGGATGTCGGTGAAGCCGACCGAGATCCCAATCTTTTCCAGCCGCTGTTTGATGACTTCGGCTGCCTCTTCAGCAGCCTCCTGGGAGAAGGTGGGGATTTGGATCTTGATCTGGTTGAAGTGACGCGTGCCGAACAGCGATTCGACGAGCTCGCGGCTGACGAAGAAGCTCGCGTCGCCGCCGAATTGGGGCGGGAAGACCTGCAGGTCGCGGACGACGCCGTCGATGCGCAGCGTGCGCTCCCGATCGTCGATCAGCAGCGTGACCGTTCCGTTGGCAGAAACGCCGTAAGACGAGATGGTGTTGCGCTCGGCAGCCAGCTGGCGCCCACGAGAATCGGGCCAGTGGCCGCCGATCAGTTCGAGCCGGTCGAATTTCTGGTCGGCGAAATCGTCGCGCGCGGTGATCGTCGCGTCGCGCCAGGGCAACTTCGGGTCGGGCCGCCAGCGCGCGCCGACTTGCAGCACGCCCTCGACGCCGGTTACGCCGGGCAAACGGGCCAGGCCGTCGAGCACATCGTCGTCGATCTGGCCGCGCGGGAAGAGGGTGATGTGGGCCGGGTTCGATTCGCGGAAGCTGCTGGTCATGTTGCCGGGCATGAGTTCATTCATGCCCGAGACCAGGCCGACGGCAAACACGCCAACCGTGATGCTGAGCACCACGAGCAGCGTGCGACCTTTGCTGCGCCACACAT
>JBOGUH010000251.1:0-10801 GCA_050695975.1 Anaerolineae bacterium | reverse complement strand
GAACTGGCCTTTGGTCAAGCCATATACGCCGTTGTTCTCGATGATGTACACCATGTGGATATTGCGTCGCAGCATGTGCTTGTACTGGCCAAGTCCAATGCTGCCGGTGTCGCCGTCGCCGCTCACGCCGATGGCGATCAGGTCTTTGTTGACCGTCGTCGCGCCAGTGGCCAGCGACGGCATGCGGCCGTGCGTGCCGTTGATGCTGTGCGACCGGCCCAGGAAGTAGGCCGGGCTTTTGCTCGAGCAGCCGATGCCGCTGAACTTGGCGACGCGATGCGGCGGCAGCGATAGGTCGTATGCCACCGCGGTGATCTGGCTGGAGATCGAATCGTGGCCGCAGCCGTTGCACAGCGTCGAGGGCAGGCCCTTGTAATCGGTTTTGGTCAGGCCGAGACGGTTCACGTTAGTCGGTTTGCTTGGAAGTACAGTCGTCGTCATCTCTAAGTCCTCCAGAGATTGGTAATTAGTCATCAGTAATTGGCGCTAATCCCCAATGACAAATCTCCTTCTTACCGCTCCTGTTCCAAAATCGCCTCGGTAATCCAGCGCGCGCTCAACGGCAGGCCGTCGCACTTCGACACCGACACGAGCCGGGCGGCATACTCGGGCGCGTGGAGCTGAATCAGCGAATGCATCTGCCCGTCGAAGTTGTTCTCCACGACGTACACGCGCGGGTGCAGCTTGATGAACTCGACCAGCGTGTGCTCGAGCGGCAGCGCGCGCAGCCGCAGGTACGAGGTCCGCACCCCGCGCGCGGCGAGCCGATCGCGCGCTTCTTTGATCGCTGGATCGTTCGAGCCATAAGAGATGAGGCCCACTTGCGCCCCTTCGACCACGTCGATGATCGGCGGCGGCGCCAGCGCGCGCGCCGTCTCGTGCTTGCGCGCCAATCGCTCCAGGTTCTTGGCCCAGTCTTCAGGCCGCTCGCTGTAGCTGGCCGCTTCGTTGTGGCCGCTGCCGCGCGTGAAGTAGGCGGCCAGCGGGTGATCGGCGCCGGGCAGCGTGCGCCAGCCGATGCCGTCGTTGTCCACGTCCGCGTAGCGTTTCCACGAACCCAGCCGCTTGAGGTCTTCGACCGACAACACCTTGCCGCGATCCATCGGCTTCTCGGGATACTTGAACGGCCCGGTCGGCCACAGGTTCATGCCGATGTCCAGGTCGCTCAACACGAAGACGAGCGTCTGCAAGCGTTCCGCCAGATCGAAAGCAGTGTTGCCGAACTCGAAGCACTCCTGAACCGAAGCAGGCAGCAGGCACACGTGCCGCGTATCTCCGTGACCCAGGTAGTACGCCTTCAGGACATCTCCCTGCGACACCCGCGTCGGCAGGCCGGTCGATGGCCCCATGCGCTGGATGTCCCAAATGACCGACGGGACTTCGGCAAAATAGGCGAAACCGGCGAACTCGGTCATCAACGAGATGCCCGGCCCGGAGGTGGACGTCATCGCGCGCGCGCCGGCCCAGCCTGCGCCGATCACCATGCCGAGCGCGGCGATCTCGTCTTCCGCCTGGATGACGGAATACGTGGCTTTGCCGGTCTCCGGATCGCGGCGCAGCCGAGGCAGGTACTCGTTGAGCGCGTCGGCAAACGACGTCGCCGGCGTGATCGGGTACCACGCGGCAAACGAAACCCCGCCGAAGATCGCGCCGAGCGCGCCGGCCGTGTTGCCGTCGATCAGGAACGTGCCGGCCGTGGCATCCATACGCTCGATGCGGTATGGGTCGGTCTTGGTCAAGTTCGCCGCCGACCACTCGTGGGCCGCGTTGACCACGCCCATGTTCAGTTCGATCGGCTTCTTCTTGCCGCCGAAATGGAATGTGAGCACGGCTTCGATCTCGTCCAAATCGATGCCGAGCAGATAGGCCAGCGCGCCGACGTACACCATGTTGGCAACGTATGGGCGCAGCTTCGGATCGGCGCCGGACTTCTTCGACAGTTCAGTCACCGGCATCGGATAGAACGTCACGTCGTCGCGTTTGACCGGCAGCGGATCGTCGATCGGGTGCAGGCAGATGCCACCCGATTCCAGTTTCTGGATGTCTTCGGCGATCGTCGCCTTGTTCATCGCCACCAAGACCTCCGACCGTTCGCGGCGAGCGAGGTAGCCGTCTTTGCTGACACGGATGGTGAACCAGGTGGGCAAGCCCTGGATGTTGGAAGGGAACAGGTTTTTGCCGCTGACCGGCACACCCATCTTGTGAATCGCGCGCAGCAGCGTGCTGTTGGCCGTCTGGCTGCCCGAGCCGTTGACCGTCGCAGCCGTGATCGAGAAGTCGTTCACGGCGGATTGACGATCCTTCACATTAGACGGAAATGGGCCCGTCTGGGCCTCCGTAACACTCATGCGCTTCACCTCAACTTTAAGAAGCCAAACCGTCTGGCTAGATATTCTAAGAAACTAGCTGTGTTTATTCTACCACTTTCTGGCCGATGCGTCATACATTCCATACGAATTCTAACTCCCCACTCTAACTCTAACTCCCACCCTAACCCTCAAACCTCCCCAGATACGCATCCCCGAACCCATCGGCCAGCCCGACCCAAAACGCATCCCGCAGCTCAACCGGATACACCGTCGTCTCGATCGAGCGCAGTTCTTCGCGCGAGTACAACCCGGCCTGTCGCGTGAGACCGGGCTTGCCAGGGTCGACGTGCCGCCAGTGATCGGGGAGTGCCGCGTCAGATACGACCTGTGCCAGGAAGTACACCTCAAGGTTGGCCCGATTGCGCCTTCGATCATAGAACTCGCGCAGCCAGATCGCGCGGCCGATCGTCACATCTACGCCGCATTCTTCCTTCGCTTCGCGAATCGCCGCTTGCGGCAGCGTCTCGCCTGTGTCGACCGCGCCGCCCGGCAGCACCAGCGCTTTGCCCGTCTGGCTGGTCACCAGCACGATGCGTCGATCCGGCGTCAAAATGATCGCGCGCGCAATCACGCGAAAGCGTTCAGCGCCCATGCCGCACTTTCTCCATCAAATAGCCGTCCTCGCCGTCGCCGTAGTAACGCGGCAGGTCGTCGATGATAACATAGCCCAGCTTCTGATACAACCGGATCGCGGGCGTGTTGCTCTTGCGAACCTGAAGACGAAAGCGCGGCAGATCAAATCGCGCTTCGCATTCGCGCATCAGCCGCTCGCCGATGCCGCGTCGGCGCCAGGCCGGATCCACTCCCAGCGTGGCGATGATCACGTAACCCTTCCGTCGGCGTGGGTCGCCTGCGACAAATCCGACGATCTCTCCCCCGGCGACCGCTTTCAACGTCACAACGCCCGGCCACAGACACAGGCCGAGATACGTGAACCAACCAAACGCATCGACCCGGAGGAAGCACCGTTGATCCAGTCGGCTCAAGGCCCACGCATCACGCCAGTTTGCCTGAACGATTTCGACTCCGACCATGTTCGCCCCGATCAAACGCGAAGGCCGGAAGCCTGGATGGCCCCGACCTTCACGCGTATCCGTCAACAGCCGATCAGGCTATTTGTTGTTCATCGAATCTTCGGCCATGCCGGCCAGCGGCCTCAGCAGGCTGGTGAACTCCATTGGGAAGATGAACTTGGTCGAGGGGCTGGCGCCGATCGACCTGAGCGCGTCGAGATACTGCAGCGCCATCGTCTTCGAATCGACCGTCTTGGCCACGCCGTAGATGCGATCGAGCGCTACGGCAAAACCTTCGGCGAACAGCGCCTGCGCCGAGCGCTGGCCTTCGGCCTCCAGGATCGCCGCCTGCTTCTTGCCCTCGGCGCTCAGGATCGCGGCTTGCTTTTGACCTTCGGCCACCGTCACCGCCGCCTCGCGCGTACCTAGTGCCTCGGTCACCACCGCGCGGCGGGTGCGCTCGGCGCTCATCTGGCGGGTCATCGCGTCTTGCACTTCGCGCGGCGGGACGATTTCGCGAATTTCGACTGCCGTAACTTTTACGCCCCAGCGCTCGGTCACTTCGTCGAGCTTGGCGCGCAGCACCTGGTTGATGTGCTCGCGCTGGGCCAGCACGTCGTCCAGCGCGATGTCGCCGACGACGGCGCGCAGCGTGGTTGTGGCAATACCCAGCGCCGCCTGACGAAAGTTATTGACTTCCAGCACGCTCTTCACCGGATCGACCACCTGCCAGTAGATCAGGAAGTCGATGCCGATCGACGCGTTGTCCTTGGTGATGTTGGTCTGGTGCGGCACCTCGCGCACTTCCTCGCGCAGATCGGCGCTGATCGCCCGGTCGATCCCGAATGGATACAGCAGCACAAGGCCCGGCCCCCTCTGGCCGATACACGTGCCCAAGCGGAACACCACCAGCCGCTGGAACTGCGGCACAATCCGGATCATGCTGCTGAACAGACCCAGCACAATCACGACGGCGGCTATCAGAAGCACAATGCCTATCGGTGACATATCGCAACTCCTTTTTGGTTTCAGGTGGTCAAGAGCCTATCCGTAAACGTAAGCGGGTACCCTGTGCCCGCTCCGCAGCGCATAAGGATGCGCTGCTACGGGGTTTACGGATGGGTCTAAACCTTCTGCGTCGAACCGGACGCAGTTGCTCCCGACGACGTGCGTGCGACGTGCAGCGTCAAACCTTGGCGATGTGTCACGACCACCTCGGCGCCGGATTCGATCGGCTCGTCGGCCTCGGCCGTCCACAGCTGACCGCCGGCCTGCACGGTGCCGCTCTCTCCGGCAACGATCGCCATGCGCACCCGCCCCGTCGTTCCCTCGACATTAACGGCGGCGATGTCCACACCGCGCCGGCGCAGCGTATTGACCAGCGCGTGCAGCACAATACCGGCAATACCGGCTGATGCCAGCGTCACTCCAGCGATCAACCAGCCCGAAACGCCGGACACATTCTCGCGTTCAGGGAACAGCAGCAGCGATCCGAACAGCAGCGCGACCACGCCGCCGATCGTCAGCACGCCGTGACTCGGCGCGAACACGTCGGCCGCGAACAATGCGAAAGCGATGACGATCAGCAGGATGCCGGCGAAGTTCACCGTCAGGCTGAACAGGCCGATCGCCGCCAATCCCAGCGCGATCGCCGCCGTCACCTCGGCGAAGCCCGTGCCGGGCGTCGTCACGGCGATCACCAGCAGCCACAACCCCGCAATCAGCAGGATGTAGGCTACGTTCGGGTCTTTGAGAAACTGGAAGATCTGTTCGCCGATATCCATGGCAATCTCCTTCACGGCGCGGCCCATTGCCGCAACTAAAAGCATAACCACGGATAGCACTGACACCTGCACTTGCGCTGCGCGCAAGCGCGGTGCAAGTGTTTCACGGATTTCACAAATAATCGCTTTCATGTGTGGCATCCGTGTAATCCGTGGTAGAAATCTTCGTGATTATTGCTTGTACCGATACACTTCACCCATCGCCTCGACCACATCGTGCAAGCCCTTGATCTCCTCGGCAATATCTTCGCGCAGACGTTGGGCGCGTCCACTGTCGATATCCTTCACACCGATCAACAACATCTGTGAATAAATCGTGCCCAACGCCGTGAGTGTATTATCCATTTGCAGCTTAGCGCGCGCCAGGTTTTCCTGGAGGTTCTTGAGCGACTCCCACTGCGCCCGCTTGGCGTCGTAAATTTCCTGCATCTGTGCGCGTAGTTTGTCGTCGGCGACGCTCCCGCTCCTCAGCCGCCGCTCATACGTTTCGAGCACCCCGGGCACCGACTGCAAGTCCTGCTGAATGGTTCGATCCGCTTGAAAGGCATCCACGCGCAGCGCCAATGAGTAAATGTTTTCCAGCCACTCGTCGATCTCGGCGGCCGTCTCGGCCAGATTGTCGCGCAGCAGCCCTTGTCGCGCGCGGCCGACCGCCGCTTCGATCTGCACGCGATATTCCA
The DNA here is from genome assembly GCA_050695975.1 of Anaerolineae bacterium. Lineage (GTDB taxonomy): Bacteria > Chloroflexota > Anaerolineae > Fen-1058 > Fen-1058 > DASSFZ01. The sequence goes on along the minus strand of JBOGUH010000251.1, from coordinate 4,955 downwards.
ATGCCTTCTCGACGCTCCGGCGTGACTCGGCATCCTTGATCGCGGCCGGATCGCACTTGGCGCGCAGCATCTCCGCAACGACCTTCGCCGCGGTATTTGGATTGATGAAGACGATGATCGAGTTGATCAGCCAGAGAGCTGCGCCGCCGACGAGCCAATACCACGGCTGCCAGCCGGCGATGGGACTGGGCAGCAGCGCGCTCAACACCACAGCCAAAGCCAGTGCGACCGCGCCGCGCCGGTCGAGCAGCGCATTCGCCAGCATCGCGCTCAAGGCGCGCCCGCGGAGTGTCGACGACGAGCGATTCACAGCCATGCGCTTCCCCACCCCGAACGTTGAATGTCGGAACGTTTACAGTATAGTCCAACTCGGATGGGACACCAAGCACTCATCGAAAAGGGCGGAGCCACCGTCCGGTGTCGGCCCCGCCCTCGCGTCACATACCGTGGTGGCTTCTGCGCGTCAGCTCAAGCCCAGCCGCTTCTTGCGCTCCGCCAACTGATTGTCCAGGGCCGACTTCTCCAGCACGTCGTCCATCTGCTCGTCGAGCCGGCTGGCCATCATCTCGCTCCGGGCCTGGGCCTTATCCAATCGCGCGCGGATCGATTCGCCGATGCGGGCGATGTCGGCATCGCCCATCCCCACCAGATCGTCGAGCGACTTGATCGTCCTGACCGTCAGCTCCTTGCTCTTCGCCAGCTCCAGCAGCGCCAGCAGTTCCTCGCGTTCCTGCTTGATCGTGGTGAGCTTGGCTTCCAGTTTGAGCTTGGCATCCATCAAGTTCTGGTATTCGGACTGCTGCCGCTCATACTGCTGTTTATATTGGTCGGCCAGACGCTGTGTGGTGTTGAGCTTGGCTTGAGCGGCCGTTGCCAGGTCGTCGCGCTTCTGGGTTAGCAGCGTGTCGATGTCGCTGTCAAGCTTGGCCGTCTGCGCGGTGTACTCATCGACCTTGCGCTTAAGCGTTTTGACCTCACCGCCCACCGTCGCCGCAGCATCTTCCAACGCCTCCAGGTTGTTTTCGGCCTGGCGGATGTATTCGTCCATCACGGCGACCGAGTTCGCCCTCAAAGCGGAATCGACCAGTGCGTGCAGATTGGCTGAGATCAATGTCCCCACTTTTTCGAGTAGTGATGCCATTGCAATTCCCTCCGTGGTTGGGGCGACTCTTATGGTCGCCCGAATTCGGCCACCAGCCTAGCATAGCGCCGATCGGCGTGCTTGACGGGCATCCGACGCGGGCCTGACAGGCCGGGCGATCGTCCCCGGGCGACCGGCAGCCACAGGCTGAACGCTGGTGATTATTCACAAGTTCGTTCGCCCGCAGCGGGAGCACTGCACCGCATGTGTTGCACTGCAGGCGCGGGGCGACAGTGCAACTGTCGCCCAACATGTGTGCAATCACCAGAGGCTGAGCAGTATTGCTCTTATACCCCGATCAACTTGTAGCCGCGCCCGCGCACGGTCTGTAAATAGTGCGGGTTGGCCGGGTCTTGCTCCAGCTTCGCCCGCAGGCGGCTGACCAGCTTCTCGATGCGCGCGTCGTCGACTTCGTCGATGTAATCCTGTCCCCACACGTTTTCGACGATCTGGTATTTATCGCACAGTTTGTCGAGCCGGCCCCACAGCAGGAGCAGCAGCCGGTATTCCAGATCGGTCAGCGTGGGGATGTGCCGCCCGTCGACGGTGACTTCGCCGGAATCCACGTCCACCCACACGCCCGCCTGAGCCGTCTGCCGCGCGCGCCGCTGGCGGCGAACGAACCCGGCGAAGTGCAGCCCGAACAGGCGCGCCGGCTCGCCGACCAATATGCCCTTGTTGATCAATGAAGCGCGCAAGGGTGACTGAATCGAGGTAGCCGGATCGAGCACCACGTCGATCAACGTCTCACGCTCAGATTCTGTGACTTGACTCCACAACTTGCTGCACTCAGCACGCGCGATCGGATCGTCTTCCAACCGCTCGCGCGCCAGCAGCAAACCTTCGGCGCGGGCGCGCGCCGGGGCGCCGGACACCACGGTCCGCACGACCCGCGTGACCGCTTGCAGCAGTCCGGCATGTCCGCCGGCGTGCTCGACGATGAAGTCGAGCTCCTGACTATCCAATTGAGCGCCGTCCGCGCGAGCCACATCGGAGGCCAGCGTGCGCGCCTCGCCGTCGCTGAGCATACCCAGCATGCGCTGATGCCCGACGAACAGCTCGACGAACTCGCTCACGTCGCTGTCCGCGTTGCGCGCGCTCAACAGCGCCGTGGTCGCCACGACGTAGCTCAGGCGCTTGCCGAACTTGTCGCCGAGCGCGCGCAGGTTCAAGAACACGCGGCTGTCGAGCTGCGTGAACGGCTCATCGAACTCGTCAAACAGGAAAACGATGCGCCGATCCAGGTGCTGGCTGAGCGCATCGATAGCATCGTTGAACGACAGTGGGACGGCGAAGCCGCTGGTCGGCTCGACGACATTGCGGTACAGATCGTTGATGCGCGCGACGAGCGCATCGGATGCGCCGATCTGCTTGAGCGTAGCCTGCGTGGCGCGCAGCGTCACCTCGTAGAATCCCTGCGGGGTGAGTGTCAGCATCAGGTTACAGTCTACGTAGATGAATGTGAATTGATCGGCCCGCTTGCCCAGCACGCGCGCCTGCGCCTCGGGCAGACAAACCGTGCGCAGCAGCACCGATTTGCCTACGTTGCTCAACCCGACGATCGACGACGAGCCACCCTCGGCGGCGGTGGTCAGGATGAATTCGACATCGGGTTCGCGGAGGTAGTGGAGTCGCGTCATCTTCAAGAAAAGGGCCAACGACAGGCGAGTCCGTTGGCCCAAAATATCGGCAAGACTTCCGAAGTCTGAAGGGTCTACGTATGCGCCGTGCGCAGCCGGCGCGCCACGACGAGCAGCACGGCCAGAACGGCGGCCAGCATCAGGCCGGCCACGTCGCCGATACCGGTGTTGGGAATTTGACCCGAACTCCCGGCGGGCGTGCCGGTGGTGGATGGCGTCCGGGCTGCCGGGCTGCCTGTAACCTGGGCCACTGCCGTGCCGCTGCGCGTGGCCGTCGGCGTGCCGGACGGACTCGGACTGCCAGACGTCGCGCGGGCAGGCGTGCCCGTCGTCCCCGGACCAACGGTAGCCGTGCCGCCCGGCGTGCTCGGTACGGAGGTCACGGTCGGCGGTTGAGTGGGCGGCTGAGTCGGAGTGGCAGTCGGCTCAGGCGTGTCCGACGGCTCAGGCGTCAGGGTGGGCTCGGGCGTATCCGTCACCTGCGCTACGGCGGTCTCTGTCGCGGCTGCGGCAGCGGCCTGTTGTTGTCGCCCCGTCGACCGGCTGGCGAAGATCACCACCACGACGATCAAGCCCAGCACAAACAGCAGACCCAGCGCGCCCGCCGCAATGATGAAGGTGCGATTGGACGATTCGTCGCCGTTTCCGGGGGTGATGTCGTCAGTCGCCATGGTTCTCCTCCTGGATAAATGCCGCCCCTATTTTAACGCAAGAGTTCCAGATTCGCGAATGGCACGAAGACGGTCGTGGTCGGGTTGAGCCGAACTTCCGCGCCGTGAACGCGCATGCCGATTTCGATGCGCTGCGCCCGCGTCGGGATCGCTGAGACCGTGCCGACCGAGCCCAGATACGGCCCGCGCACCACGCGCACGCGCGCGCCCACGGTCAGCGGCGCGCCGACGGCAGGCGGCATGGGCGGGCGAGTATCCGACGGCAGCGGGATCAGAATCTCCGGCCGCATCACGTCCCAGTGTGTGCGAGTCTCCGCGCTAATGGACACCTCGCGCCCTTCCTGCGCCCGGATCAGTTCGAAGATCGGCGCAGCCATTCCGACGAGTCCCACGCCTTCGGTCAGGATAATCGGGAACGGCATCTTCGACGCCGTTTCGATCAAGTCACCCCCAATGCTTCCGGCGATGAGACCTTTCAACTGAAGCTGCTGCGCCTGCTCCAGCGCCGATGCCGTGATCCATCCGCCGCCGGCGACGATGCTGCCGTGGGTTTGAATGTCGATCGAGCTGGCCTTGAGCGGCTCATTGGTCGATTCGCTCGCCACGCGCAGCACGCCATACGATTCGCCGCCGATCCCCCAGGCGGCCTGGATCAGCGCGCCGGGCGTTTCCACCACCACACCGCGGTTCTCCAGCACATTGCCGATGACGCCTTTGACGTAAGCGCGCAGCTCGATGGGCTTGCTCGCAACTTCGATCGCCACGCGGCCGGCGCGCTTATCGACGTCGACCAATGTGCCCGCAACCGGCGAACGCACCTGGCGCGCCGGAAGGCCCGGACGGCTGGCGATCACCTCGCCGGCCTTCACGCTGTCATCGATTTCTTTCTTCAAATAGCGCGCCACATTCGCCGGCGGCACGCGCAGCAGGCGCGCGATCTCGAAGGTGCGGAACTGGCCACTCTCCTCGGTCTGCGCGACGATGTCCGACGGCTCGACGCGCATGCCCGCCTGCACCAGCACGATACCTGGCACGGGCAGCATCCGCTCGCGGCGGATCAGCGTCAGCGGCATTACGCGCGTTTCGGGAGGATAGTAGGCAGTCGGTTCAGGCATTTACGCACCCACATCCCACAGCCAGCTGGCGACGATCTTCATCCGGCGTTCGGGATCGGGCGGCAGCGCCAACGGCCGGCCGCGCGCGTCGACGATCAGCCCCAGTGCGCTGCCCTGGATCTCGATCGGCCTGCCGCCGCGGCCCGGCCCACGTCCAATATCGATCCCGGCGCGCGGACGCAAGTGCATTACCGCTTTCTGGCCGGGACTCAGCGGCAGCACGGACAGTGAGCCGGCTTTGACTTCATCCTCGATCGTCCCGCCGCTCGCGTAACTGAGCTTCACGGTCATCACCACTTCGCCAGCGCGCGCGCGGCCGACCGGCGCGACCACTTTCGCCAGGGCCAGCATCCCACCCTGCTCCAGCGCCTGCACCGAGGCCAGCGGC
>JBOGUH010000250.1:0-5264 GCA_050695975.1 Anaerolineae bacterium | reverse complement strand
CGGAGCCACGCAATCACATTAGAGGTCAACCATGAAGAAATCCGGGCTTGTGAAGACGAAAACTGATTCGTTGCCTATTCGATGACACCGTTCCTCCTCACCTTCCTCATCGCCTTCGCCCTGGCTTTAATCCTCACCCCCCTCGCCCGCCGGCTGGGGCTGCGACTCGGCGTGGCTGACACGCCGGGCGGGCGCCGCCAGCACGCGGGCATGGTGTCGCGATTGGGTGGATTGCCGCTCTTCGTATCGTTCACGGCCGCCGTCCTGGCGTCGCGATCGATGGGGGCGCCCAGCTTCGATCCGCAGGAATCAACCCGCGTGACGGGTTTGCTGATCGGCAGCGCGTTCGTCTTCGTCTACGGCCTGATCGACGATCGCTTCGACCTCAAGCCCGGCTGGCAGTTTGCCGCGCAGTTTGTCGCTTCACTGATCGCGATCGGCTCGCTGATCATCATCGAGCGATTCAATAACCCGCTGATCGGCCGACAATCCATCCTCGAGCCGTGGCAATACGTCCCGCTCACCCTCTTCTGGATGATGGGCATGCTGAACACGGTGAACTGGCTCGACGGGTTGGACGGGCTGGCAACCGGCGTGGCGGCGATATTCAGCGCGATCGTGTTCGTCGCGATGATCCGCACCACACCCGATCAACCTCAGCCGCAATTGAGCATCGCGCCGCTGCCGATGGCGCTGCTCGGGGCGGCGCTCGGCTTCCTGCCATTCAACTTTTACCCGGCGCGCGTGTTCCTGGGATCGGGGTCGCTGTTTCTGGGGTATGCGCTGGGGAGTTTAGGAATCATCGGCGGGGCGAAGGTGGCCACCGTGCTGTTGATCCTGGCTGTGCCGATCCTCGACGTGGCCTGGCTGATCATCAACCGCGCGCGGCGGGGCCAATCGCCCGCACAGGGTGGGCGCGATCACTTGCATTTCCGCCTGCTCGACCTGGGACTGTCGCAGCGCATGATCGTGGGGCTGTATTGCGGGGTGTGCGCGACGTTCGGCGTGCTGGCGCTGGTGATCGAAGGACGGGTGATCAAACTGATCACTTTGGGGTTGTTGGGGATTGTCATTCTGGCAATGCTCGCATTGCTGTCGAAGAAAGAGCCGATGAAGTGATCAGTGATCACGTGATGCTCGATCATCACGTTTCACTCATCACGGATCACTCATTTCCGTCGCCGCCTCGGCGCATCGTCACTCGGCCGGCTGTAATATACACGCTGCCCGCGCAGCGATCCGGCTCCGCGCTCAAGCAGGACGATCAGCAGCATCACCGGCAGATCGACGGCGAGCGTGATCGCGAGCGCCGCCGTCAGCCAGGCAACGCCGGCGCTCACAGAAGCCGCCAGCGTCTGCAACATGACACCCTGATCGGCGAGGAGAACCACGATAAACACGACCACGATAAACAGGATCACCGGCGGCCAAGGCTCGCGATCGCTCGAACTGGGCAGCATGGCATTGCTGATCGAGAAGATCAGGTACAGCCACAACCAGGCATCCGGCGTCTGAAACAGCCGCCCGATGGCGTCGGCGATCGCCGGCCCCTCGCCGCTGACGAGGACGCTGCCCAGGTCGGCCACGCCGAAGACCTGCTGGCCGATCAGCAGAACCGCGCCGCAGCCGAATAACAGCGGCGCAAGGCCGATCAGGCTGGCGCGCACCACGTCGACCTGCTCGACCATCACCGAGCCGAGCGCCACATGCCCGTTCGCATCACGCCGGGGAAATATGGTCAGCCCGCTCGTCCGGACGCGCAGGATGAACGCCATGAGCGCGTGACTGAGCTCATGCAGCAAGACACCGGGCAACAGCGGCAGCGCATACAGCACGAGCGCCATGTCTGGGCTGCCGGTCAGCAGATAAGCCACCCCGTGCAAGTGCCGGTGAATCCAACGCACGACGTTGACTAACAGCACCAACGAAATGACAAACCAGAGTAACGAGTCCATATGATCTTCTAAGTAGAACTTGCACAGTTCGCTGACACCATGTCATTCCGAACCGCGAGGCGGTGACACCCGCGTTGCACGCAAGTGCAGGTGAATCTCTCCATCCAGCGCAGAGATTCCTCGCTCACCGCACTTCTCTTCACATCGAGGCTACATCTTGACGCCTGCACTGCTCTTCAAGTCGAGGCAGCGACTTAGACGAGAGGTGCCGTGAGAGCGGTGCAAGTGTCGCTCGGAATGACAGGCCTCAACTGCGTAATTCCTACTAAGCACAATCTCACGCTTCACGTATCACGCTTCACGCATCCCGTTTTGTGTACGCCGTCACTTTCACGATCTCGGCAAAGTCACTCGCTTTCAATGATGCGCCACCGACCAACCCACCATCCAAATCCGGCATTGCCATGAACTCGGCGATATTGGCTGGCGTGACACTGCCGCCGTACTGCACGCGAATCGACTGCGCTACCTCCTCGCCGTACATCTCGGCCAGCAGCCCGCGAATGGATAAAGCCACGACGCTGTTTGCGCCCGACGCCGTCGCGGCCTTGCCTGTGCCGATCGCCCACACCGGCTCGTAGGCGATCACGATGCGACGCGCATCTTGCGCCGAAATGCCTTCAAGTCCCCGGTGTACCTGTGCACGGACTACTTCGTCCGTCTGCCCGGCTTCGTTTTGCTGCAAGTTCTCGCCGACGGCCATGATCGGGATCAGGTTGTGCGCCAGCGCCGCTTTAACTTTGCGATTGACCGATTCGTCCGTCTCGCCGAAATACTGCCGCCGCTCGCTGTGGCCGATGATCACGGCATCGCACAGGCCCGTCAACATCAGCGGCGACACCGCGCCGGTGAACGCGCCGCTCTTCTCCCAATGCATATCCTGCGCGCCAACTCTGATCTTCGTCCCCCTCAAGGCATCGGCGACGGCCGCCAGCGCGACGAACGACGGGCACACGACGATCTCCACGCCTTCGACATCCAACACCAACCGGCGCAATTCGCGCACCAGGTCGATCGCCTCGTCTACCGTCTTATTCATCTTCCAGTTACCGGCCAGAATCGGCACGCGCATCCACGCACCTCCCAAAGGGATAGCTAGATTATACAACACGTCAAATCCCAAAATAAGAAGGCCCCACGTGGCGCGTAACCACGTGGGGCTTTCTATGCGGTTGTCTGGGGTTATCAGTTCACTTGAATTCCGGCCTGATTCTGTCATTCCGAGTCCGGCAGCAGCGACACCCGCGTTGCACGCGAGTGCAGGTGAATCTCCTTCAATTAGCGCTGAGATTCCTCGCTGCGCTACCCAGAAACTTGCCACATTGTGTCATTCCGAACCGCGAAGCGGTGAGGAATCTCTGCCCCGACCGGCTATGACGGCGGGCCGTGGTAGAGATGCTTCGCGAAAAGATGCTCAGCCTTGCCCTGAGCGAAGCCGAAGGGATGACACGGCCGGGCGTTTCTGTCGGCGCGCATACCGCTGCCGGTATGGACTTCTCGGAATGACACGCTCCAACTGCGTGACTCCTACCTTTGTTTGATTCTGCTTCAGCGCTGCATCTTGCAATCCAGTTGCTCCAGCACCAGCCTCACCCACGGCGGAATGACCGTCGGGCCTGAGGCATTCGCAGCCGCCTGCCTGAACTCGCGTCCTGCGGCCAGACGATCGCCGCTCTTCAACAGCCCACACCCTTTGACGGCGTGCGCCTCGGGCAGGTCCGCATTGCCGGCGAGCGCCTCGTCAGCCTGGTGGAGCGCGTCGTCGACGCGATCTTGCAGCAGATACGCCAGGGCCAGCCCGGTCAGCGGCTTCGCCTTATCCTGCGCCGACTCGACCAGCCAGTCGAAATGCGGCTCGGCCCGATCGGGATGGCCGGACGCCAGCCACGACTCAGCCGCCAGCACATGCAGCTCGCCCTCGGCCGGCGTGCCCGGCGCGGACAATGTGCCCAGGCCCTCCTCAGCTTTTTCGGCTGCCTGTTGGAACGTGGCGCGAGCCTCGTCCGGTCGCGCCTGTAAGACCAAATCGTTACCCTGGCGGAAGAACGCGTTCGCTTCGCCCAGAATCTGCCGCGTGGTTTGCCCCGGATCGGGAGGTGGATTGTCGACGGGCGCCGGAGTGTTGGCCGGCGGGTTACGCGTGGCGATCGGCGCAGCCGGTATCTGTCGAGGACGTGCTAGCAATAAGACCGCGACAATCGCAATCACAATCAGCGCGCCTAGCCCGATCCACACCAACGGGCTGACCGGCTTCTTTGATGTGGCGGCTGCGGGTGCATCAGCCAGCTGCGGTGCGGCGGCGAGCGTCGGTGCAGAATCGGGTTGGATGATCGTCGAGATCGAGCCGGACAATTTGATCCCCGATTCAGCCACGGCCCGATTCAGCCCCGCCAGCATGTCCTCGATCGACTGGAACCGATCGGCGCGATCCTTCGACAACGTTTTAAGCAGGAACCGCTCCAACGGTTCGGACAGGTTCGGGTTGATCGAGCGCGGCATCGGCAGCGGGGTAAAGATGTGATCGTGGACGACGGCATAGGGCGTGTCGGCCTGATACGGCACGCGGCCGACCAGCAGCTCGTACACGACGACGCCCAGCGAATAGACGTCCGTGCGCACATCAAGGTCGCGATCGCCCCGGGCCTGCTCCGGCGAGATGTACTGCGGCGTGCCCAGCACCGAATCCTGCGACAATGTCGATTCGCCAGCCTGCGCGATGCGCGCCAGCCCGAAGTCGGTCAGGAACACATCGCCCTTGGGCGTGAGCATCACGTTGCTGGGCTTGATGTCGCGGTGCAGCACGCCTTGGCCGTGCGCGTAGATCAAGGCTACGCCGACGGAATGGACGACCTTGAGTATTTCTTCGAGCGAAAGCGGGTCGCGGGCCAGCCGCGCCTTCAGCGTCTCGCCCTCGACGTAGCGCATGACCAGGTATGGCTGGCCGCTGTGATCGTTATAATCGTACACCGGCACGATGTTGGGATGCTCCAGCCGGGCGACGACCCGCGCCTCGCGCTGAAAGCGGGCCAGGAAATTCGGGTCCTCCTTGAAAGCCGGATGCAGCACCTTGATCGCGACGTAGCGATCGAGCGAAGCGTGGTAGGCCTTGAACACCGTCGCCATCCCGCCGCTGCCGAGTTGCTCGGAGATGCGGTACGGCCCGACTGTTTCTCCGGCGACGAATGACATGCGCGATCCTCCCAGGCTTCGGAAGTCTGCAAAGACTTCCGAAGTCTTGCCGCTGATGCGCGGATTATATCAGCGCGCCGTCAAGCGGACGATAAGAGGCCGTTAACGACATGTAAATTG
>JBOGUH010000249.1:0-2164 GCA_050695975.1 Anaerolineae bacterium | reverse complement strand
AGCAGATACCAGCCGACCTCGATCTGATAGCGGCCGCTCGGCGCACCGGGCTGCAAGGTCACGGCGTACGGATCGCTCACCGTCTGGCCCGCCGTCCAGGTCGACGTAGGCAGTGTGCCCTGGACCGGCCACGCATCGACCTGGCCGTGCAGCGCACCGTCCGGCCCGACCAGGTGTACGAACGTGGTGTAATCTGCGTCCCACGTTTTCAGCCCGCGCCAGTTCAGCTGGACGTTGATCGTCTCGCCTGGACGCATCTCAGTTCGGTCGATCCGCCAGTCTGCCAACAGCACTTGATTGTCGAAGTTGATCGCGTCGCCGAATGCCGCGCCGGCGACCTGCAGCGTCGCGAGCGGGCAGTCGATCGACGGCGGTGCGAGCCAGCCGCACTTCGCCGGCAGCCGTGTGCCTGATTCATCCACGAAGCCCAATCGCAGCGTGTATGCGCCATCGCGATCCGGTGTGTGGAATTCAAGCACCGTTTGGAGTGCGCCTGAAGGCCAGCCCTGAATCGGCAGCGAGCCGCCGTACGGCTCAGCCACGTTCGACCCAACAACCTGCCCTACGGCGTCGACTAGCGACAGCGACGCTTGAATCTCTCGATCCCCAATCTCGCCCAGACGCGCCCAGTTTAGCCGAACCTGCGAATCGTTTGATGGCGGTGTCACGCCAAGCGACTCAACCCCGGTCACGGCCACCTGCCCAGCATAGATATGCCGCAGCGTCCGAGCGAGCGGCGGCGCAGCAACTTGCGGCGCGGTCAGCGTTCCGATACCCAGCCACGCGTCGCCGTCGTCGGTCGTCAACCCCTCCTCGCGGAACGGCGGGAACAGGCCCACCTGCAAGGTATACGCGCCCGGCGGGAGCGCCGGATCGAAGTCGATCTCGTGGTAATCCCCGACGGCTTCCCCTTTCTCCCAAGCACTGGTGGGATAGTAGCCGCTTACCGGATGCGCGCCGATGTCTTCCCACCAGACGTGGTCTTTCGCATCGATGATCCTCAAGCGAACGTGATACTCTGGTCGCGTCTCGCTCAGTGCACGCCAGTGCAGCGTCACACGCGCCGGATCGCCTGCTTCGATCGACGCCGACAACAGCTCGATCACGCCGCCAAACCTCGCCGCGATAGATTGTCCATTTTCCGGCAGCGTCGTTTCGATCTCGCTCGATACCTCGACCAGCGGCCCCAGCGATCGCAGGTGGTAGGGAATATGTGGCAGGAAGCGCGCCAGGTATACCGGCTGGCCCTGCGCCAATCGCATGTCGAGCTGCTGGCGATACTCGTCTTCCGTGCCCAACACCAAAACGTCCAAGTCAGGACGCAGATTCTCGGTCACCTGCAGGTAATACAGTGGCGCGATCTTCTCGCTATCGACCGGGATCGCAGCGCCGTCAGGAATCGGCAGACTGAGCACGTAACGTCCCCACGCTTCGGCTTGTTCGCCTTCGCCGCGTTGATCGACGAGCGGGAAGTTCTGCCACAGCAGCGAAATCGGGATTAGGAGAAACGCGGTAAGCAACACGGCGTAAAGCGATGGCTGGCTGCGAGCATCTTCGACGGGGACGCGGACTTGGAGCATTCTCAAAGAAGGGATCGAGGTTCGCACGGTGAATACATCAACCAAGAAGGCGACTCCCATTCCGATCCAGATCGCCATGATCAGATAGGCCGGGATCAGAAACACCGACACGTCTGGCACAACGTAAACCAGGCCATAGAACACGTACGCCGCGAAGATAACCCAGGTGATCAGCGCAGCGCGCCACTGACGCAATGCCAATCCGATCAACCCGACAGCCGCCAGCGCCGCGCCAGCCGGCCCGAACGCTTCGAGCAAGAACCGCGTCACGATCGCCCAGCGCGCCGGATCGCTCCACGCGCCCGGCGCCAGCGCGCCGCCGAAACGCGCGCCGGTGATCCAATCGACAAACTCGGCCAGCGCCATCGGCGTGCCGCCGTGCAGGGCCGGCCAGCGCAGCGGGATGTACAGCCACATCGCCAGACCCAACAGGAACAACCCAAGCGCGATCAGCGTGGCTCGAAGCGGCAGTCGCGGGCGGGCGATCAGAATTGCCAGCGCGAACGCGGGCAGCAGGAGGATCGTGGTGAGGTGATGGGAGATGCCCAGACCGAGCACGAGGAACAAGGCGGGCACCTCACCCC
>JBOGUH010000248.1:0-8112 GCA_050695975.1 Anaerolineae bacterium | reverse complement strand
TGAGCGAGGTGCGCAGGATCTCGCCATCGTTGAAGAACTGGCTGCCGACCGCGACGAACTCCAGCCGGCCGGTCTGCTTAATTGTGTCGACGGCGCGGGCCGGGTTCTTCTCGTTGGGCAGCTCGACAAGGATGCGGTTCTCGCCGGCCCGCTGCACGAGCGGTTCGGTCAGCCCGAACGCGTTGACGCGGTTCTCGACGATCTGGCGCGCCTGCTCCATCGTCGTGTTATCCAGCGTCTGGCCCGGCGCGGGGATCGCCTCCAGCAGCACCTGCGTGCCGCCGCTCAAATCGAGCCCCAACTTTGGCTCGATGTTACGCTCCAACAGCGTGCTGGACACGTCGACGAACACAACCAGCGCGCTGAGGATCACAATAAAGATCAGCCAACCACCCGTGCGTGAGGACATGCGATGGGATCACTCCAAACAAGAAAGTCGCCGGCCACTGTAGGAGGCATCTCCAGATGCCGATTTGGGCCGGCGCATACCATAAATTAGCGGACAAGATTATAGTCGAAGAGCGGGGAATGGTCAACGAATAGGGCTGATCAATCCCAATTGTCCCAGCGTCTCCAACGAGGCCACCACGACGATCCCATCGCCCTCGCCCAGCACCTCGTCCGATCGCGGGTGCAGGTGTTGTTCCTCCGGCTGGCGGTGCATGACGACGGTCAGGTTGTATCGCCGCTCCACCTGCTCGACCGTCTGGCCGGCCAGCGGCGAATCAGGCTCGATCGTCACCTGCGCCACGTGCAGCAATTGGTCGTCCACGTAAAACGAATACTCGATGTGCGCCCGCGTCGCCGCCGCGGCGAAAGCCGGCGCGGCTAACCCGCTGGTGCTGAACGCGGTGTGAATGCCGAAGCCGCGCTCGACCTTGCGCGCCAGGTCGGCGTCGAACATGCGCAGCACGATCTTGATGTCCGGCTGGCGCTCGCTCGCGTCGAGCGCAATGTCGAGGTTGGCCAGATCGTCCTGCGTGCAGCACACGATCGAACTGGCGCGATCGATGCCCGCCGAGACCAGCGCGTCGCCGCGGCGCGCGTCGGCCACGATCACCGGCACGCCCAGATCGCGCACCAGCGGGATGAACGGCTTGTTGGGATCGAGCTCGACGGCCACCACATCCTGCCCGAACTCCAGCAATTGCTGCACCACGCGGTAGCCCAGTTTGCCCAGGCCGACGACGATCACGTGATTAGAAAAAGTCGAAGCCAAGGCTTCCTCCCACTCTCTGCCGCGCGCCGATTTGTTGAACAGCAGCATGCCGACGTTGGCCACACCCGTACCGAGCAACGCCAGCCCGATGACCGGCATCGCGAAAAAGAAAATCTCCAGGTACCACGGTTCTGGAAACGCGACGTTGGCCTGGAGGAGGATCATCGACAGCATCAGGTACAGCGCTTCGACGGTGTCCGGCACGTCGATGTTTGGGTAAGACGCACGCGCCAGCTCGGCCAGCGCGCGATACAGCAGCGCCGCCGCCAACAACACGGCGATGAAGACAATCAGGGGACGGCGAAACTCGCGCAGCACAATCTGCGTATCGCGGAATCCGGCTCGCACGCGCCGCCATACACCGTGCTTGGGTGGGCGTTTGGACATTGCGGAGAACCGCGAGCGCGACGCCGGATCAGCCGCCGATAGCGTTGACGATCAGCGCGAAGCCGAGGATACCCAGCACCAGCACCCCGATCACCAACGCGATCGTCTGCCAGCCGCCAGGGATCGCCGCAAGCGACAGCTCGCGGCGCGGCTTGGGCATCTCAAGCGGACGCGGCGGCTTAGGCAGCGGCTTGGCCAGGCGCATGCCCCGCTGCGCTGTCGCGCGGTCGGCAGCCGATGTGGGATCGGGCTGCAGCGTGGTTGGGCGCTGCGACACGACTTTGGGTTCGGGCGGCGCTGACCGATCGCCCTGGATCGCCGCGGCCGTGCGCTGAGCGATGTCGCTGTGTTGGGTCACGGGGATCACTTCAGCAAGTGTGGGCTGCGGCGCGGGGATCGCTTCAGCGGCGGCAGGCTGTTTCGGCGCAGCGGGGGTCGGTGCGGGCGGCGGCACGACCGGCTGGGTCGTCTCAAGCGCAGTTGCCTTCTGCGTCTGGCGCAGCAGACGCTCGTATTCCTCGAGGCTGAGCAAGACCGCCATCGGCTTATTCGGATCGCCGATCAGCACTGGGGCATTACTGCGCCGCATATTGTCAATCACCATTTGCGTCTCGGTCGCCAGTTCATTTACGGAAACGACGATTTTCATTACGCACCTCGTCTCACGCCTGCATCCCAAGCGGGATCGGCCGGTGTACCGGGGATAGCCCTCGCGCGCTCGACGCGCGAAGAAGGAAACCGTCTGGGTTGCCGGGCAGGGGATAGCCTCGATTATAACTGAGATAGGGGAGATGGCAAACTATTCGAACACCTCGCGCCGGGCTGTGAACGCGTCCAGCCGCTTAAGGTTCACCGTCACGCCCAAACCGATGCCTTTCGGCACGTCGATCGTCGAATCGGGATTGAGGCTGAACGGCGGATCGATGATGTCTTCGACGTAGTAGCGATCGCTGGCGCTGATGTCGCCGGGCAGCGTGAAGCCGGGCAGCGTCGCCAGCGCGACGTTGCCGGCGCGCCCGATGCCGGTCTCCAGCATCCCGCCGCACCAGGCAGGCAGCCCGCACGATTGACACAGATCGTGGATGCGCCGGCTCTGGCTGAAGCCGCTCACCCGGCCGGGCTTGATGTTGATCACCTTCGTCGCGCCGAGCTCGATCGCCAGCCGGGCGTGCCCCAGCGAATGGATCGACTCGTCGAGGCAGATCGGCGTGCGCAGCCGCGGCTGCAGCTGGGAATGTTCGTAGATGTCGTCCCAGCCCAGCGGCTGCTCGATCAGCAGCAGCTGGTAGTCGTCCATCGCTTCGAACAGATCGGCATCGGCCAATGTATACGCTGAGTTGGCATCGACTTGGAGCAGCAGGTTGGGATGCTTTGCGCGGATGCGCTTCACCGCTTCGAGGTCGAAGCCTGGCTTGATCTTGATCTTGACGCGGCGATAGCCCTGCGCCAGAAACTCATCGACCTTCTCGACCAGCGCATCGAACGAGGGCTGGATGCCGATGCTGACCCCCACCGACACGCGATCGCGCGCTCCACCCAGCGCGCGAGAGAGCGGGATGCCCTCGAGCTGCGTGGTGAGGTCCCACAGCGCCGCTTCCAGCCCGGCGCGCGCCATGGGGTGGCCGCGCAGCCCGTTGCCCGTTTCGACCATGTGCGGTATCGACAGCGGCTGGCCGACGACCTGCGGGACGAGGAAATCGCGCAGCATGTGCCAGTCCGTCGCCGTCGTTTCGTAGGAGTACAAGCGCCAGTCGAGCCGCGCGGCGCCGTCGCTCGTGAAACCGCGCGATGCCACGCACTCGCCCCAGCCCGTCAACCCCTCGCCGTGCGCAGAAATAATAATGCATTCGCGATCGAACTCGGCGCCGAACGAGGTCTGGAACGGCGCTTTGAGTTGCATCCTGACTAGACGAAGTTCTATGCGTTCAATGTTCATATGTCAACTGACTACTCTGCCGGCGACGACTCGCTCGATTCGGTGCGTGTAATGACGTAGAACGCGCGCGGCGCAGTGCCCCGTTCGTACAGCATGTCGGTCACCGTGAAGCCAGAGGTAAAGGCCGTCTGGAAGATCGCCCGCGTCTGCTCGCGCCAGGCACGCGCCAGGCCCGGGTCGAGGCGCTTCACGTCTTGGAACAGCGCCGGGAACTCGACCAGCCCGCGATCGGCGTCCAGCGACTGGATCGAATCCGGCGGCATCGGCAGGCCGCGCGCACTGAACGCCGCTTCGTTCATGAGGCTCGTGCCGGCTGACTGGTACAGGTCGCGGGTCAGCGGCGGGCGCGCGCGTCTCAGGCGCGTCTCCACTCGCTTGCTGGCGATCCACCAATCCATCTGGAAGCGATCGGTCGGCAGGCCGCGATTGAGGTCGTCGCGCAGCTCGCCGTACAGGTTGACCACGTACGTGTTGCACACCGCGCCCAGCTTGGCGATGTTGAGATTCGCGTTCCGGCTTTCGAGCGGATCGTACGTCCAGGTGATCAAGCGCAGCGCCTGCGCGCGCGCCGCTTCGCGTTGGGCGAGCTTCAGCGCGTAACCCACGCCATGACCCTGCCACTCCGGCGCCACGCCGAGTTGATGCGAGCAGTGCTTGAGCTTCACCTGGGCCGGCGCTTCCGGCCCGTAGTGCCCCTCACGCGTGCCCAGGAATCCGAACACAAAGCCGATCAGCTGCTCGTGTCCGTCGACTGTGGCGTACGCGCCCAGCACCACGCCGCCATTCTTGCCTACCATCAACAGCACGTGCGAGGGCGTCACATCCACTTCCTCGACACCCCACGCGCGCCGCTGCAACGCTTCGGCCTCTTGGCATTCGTCGATCGTTCTGAGGGGTCGAATCGAAAAGGAATCTGTCATGATCCCACACGTTAGTTCCCAGAGTTCCTTCAGTTCCTCCGCGAGGAGTTCAAGGAACTGAAGGAACTCAAATCTTTAGCGTGCTCACTCGCGCGTCGTCAAATAACGGATGAACATCCGCCGCCACGGTCTTGGCTGCGAGAGGTAGCCTAGCGAATCCGACATGCGCGCCGGATGGAAGCCGAACTGGTACGGAATGGCGTCCAGCGCCGTGGTGCGGTTGATCGATAACAGGTCGATCGCCGCGCTGCTGAACGGCGGCCCGCCAAACAAGCGCGAAGTCAGTTTCGCGAGCGACTGCGCCACCGGCACGCGCAGGTAATACCTGCGCCGCCGCAATCCAACCGCCTGCATGATTTCCGTCACCACCTCGTCGAACGACATGTACTGCGGCCCGCCCACGGCGAGCGTCTGGCCGATCTTCGTTCCATTCGCCAGACAGCGCGCCAGGCACTCGACCAGATCGTCCACGTGCAGCGGCTGCAAGCGGCTGCGCCCGTCGCCAGGAATCGGAAAAATGAACGGCACCGCGTGCATGCCCATCGCCATCACCATCGTCCAATCATCGCCCTCGCCATACACCGCCGAAGCGCGCACGATGGTGTAGTCCAGCCCACTGGACTTGATCAGGTCTTCAGCCTGGCCCTTGCTCCTCAGGTAGAGGTAGGCCGAATGCGGATCGGCGCCGATGGGACTGACGAAGACGAGACGCCGGACCCCGACTTCCGTCGCCGCCTCGATCACGTTCTGTGTCCCGCCGACGTTGACCGATTCGACCGTACGCTTGGGATACGGCCGGGAGATGGCGGCCAGGTGCACGATCGACGTGACACCGTGCATCGCCAGGCGCAGCGTGGGCAAATCGTCGACATCGCCCGATACGACACGCACCGACACGCCGGGCGCAAACTTTCGCATGCGGCGCGCCGGCCGAACCAGGCAGACCACCTCTTGTCTATCGGCCAAACACGCGACGAGCCGCCGGCCGACCAGGCCGGTCGCTCCAGTGATCAGGATCATTGTTGAAGACTCGGGGAAGATGTGGAACGATTATAGCACGCTTGAGGAAACCCGGTTTCTGGGAGAAACCGGGTTTCTACATGTTCAGATCAACCTGAGCTGGCCGATCACCGCCAGACCGGCGGCGATCAACACCAGGCTGCCCACATAGATGCCTAACTGCGCCTTGTGCCGATCCCGATCGGATCGGGCGCGGAAGCGCCGGCTGAGATGCGAGACGATGACTGCGGGGAGCATGATGATCGGGTGAATCCAGGGCACACCAGCCGACTGCCCCAACAACAATAGCGCCAGCACGACCCCGACCAGCGTTTGCAGATCGAGTGCGCCAGTATAGCCTCGGTTGAGCACTTCGTCTACCCGCATGAACCTGGCCTCGCGTGTGCCCAGGCTCACCAAAGATCGCAGCGCGCCGAGAATGCCCAGCGCCAGGATCACGAATCGCAAATACCTGTGGACGACTAAGAAGAATTCCATAGGCTGCTCCTTCAGACCATTGGTCGAGATCTGTCAGCTGGTGATTATTCACGTCGTTCGGGCGACAGTTGCACTGTCACCCGGCGTCCGCAGTGCAACTGCGGACGAACAGCCGAAAATATACCCGATTTTGCAGATATGTAAACTTCTGATTCACGATAACTTTGGGGCTTCGCGCCGTTCTCGAACCGCGACGTATCTTTCGCCGAAAGTCCGTGTTATATGCCCTTGTAACCTGCCTCCTAGCGAGCCACAGGCAACAACCCGGTTCCAAACGCAATCTAAGCGAGGTGGACCTTGAGACGAGTCGTCATCACCGGCCTCGGCGTGATCTCGCCGGTCGGCAACGATGTGAATACCCTGTGGGCCAACCTGATCGCCGGCAAGTCAGGCATTGGGCCGATCACGCAGTTCGACGCTTCGAAATTCGAAACACGCATCGCCGGCGAGGTGAAGGATTTCGATCCGGCCGCGCTGTTGGGCCGCAAAGAAGCGCGGCGCATGGATCGGTTCACCCAGCTGGCGGTGGCCGCGGTCGGCCAGGCACTCGAAGACTCAGGCCTGAAGATCACGCCGGAGAATTCGCTGCGCGCGGGCGTAGTTATCGGATCGGGCATAGGCGGCATCGAAACGATCGTGAACGAAGTGAATACCATGCGCGAGAAAGGCGTGGGCCGCGTCAGCCCGTTCATGGTGCCGATGATGCTGCCGGATTCGGCGCCGGGGATGGTGGCGATCACCTATGGCGTCCGCGGGCCGAACTTGTCGATGGCCTCCGCCTGCGCAACCGGCAGCAACACCATCGGCGAGGCAGCCGAGTGGATCCGCTATGGCCGCGTCGATGCGGCGGTCGCCGGCGGCAGCGAAGCGGGCATCATCCCGCTGGCAATCGCCGGCTTCAACGTCATGGGCGCGCTGTCCAGACGCAATGACGAGCCAGAGAGAGCCAGCCGCCCGTTCGACAAAAACCGCGACGGGTTCGTGACCGGCGAGGGCGCGGGCATCCTGATCCTTGAGGAGTACGAGCACGCCCAAGCGCGCGGCGCGAAAATCTACGCCGAGGTCGTGGGATACGGATCGACCGCCGATGCGTATCACATCACCGCGCCGGATGAGACCGGCGCCGGCGCGGCGGCGGCGATGCAAATGGCGCTCGACCAGGCGGGCCTGCAGCCGACCGACATCGATTACCTGAACGCGCACGGCACCTCCACGCCGCTGAACGACAAGAGCGAGACGGCAGCCATCAAGCGCGTCTTCGGCGAGGCGGCCTACGACGTGCCGATCTCGTCGACCAAGTCGATGACCGGGCACCTGCTCGGCGGGGCCGGAGCAGTCGAAGCGGTCATCTGTGTCAAGGTGCTGCAAGAGCACATCATCCCACCCACCATCAACTACGAAACGCCTGACCCCGACTGCGACCTGGATTACGTCCCTAACGTCGCGCGCCGCAAGCCCGTCCGGCGCGTCATGTCGAACTCGTTCGGATTCGGCGGGCACAACGCCTGTATTATCCTCTCCAGCGTCGATGGTTCCGAACCGATAGACGACACCGATCAAGTCTCAATTGTTCACTGAAGCATTGAACATCGATCATCGAACATTGTTTAGAGGTGCAGCATGGCCATGTTGTCCAGGAATGGAAATGGACGGTACGCCCACCTCGTTGGCTGGGGCAAGTACGTCCCCAGCAAAGTGGTGACGAACGACGATCTGGCGCGCATGGTTGACACCAGCGACGAATGGATCGTCACGCGCACCGGTATCCGCGAGCGACGGGTAGCCGGACCGAAAGATACCACCGCGTCAATGGGGCTGGCCGCGGCGAAAGAGGCGCTGGAGACGGCCGGCGTGCGGCCCCACGAAGTCGACATGATCATCGTCGCCACGGCCACGCCGGAATATGCCTTTCCGGCAACGGCATGCCTGATTCAGGATGCGTTGGGCGCAGTGAACGCGGGCGCGTTCGACCTGTCAGCCGGCTGCACCGGGTTCATGTACGCGCTGGCGATGGGCGCACAGATGATCCAGTCGGGAGCGCACGACATCGTCCTGGTCATCGGCTCCGAAACGCTCAGCCACATCATGGATTGGAAAGACCGAACGACGTGCGTGCTGTTCGGCGATGGGGCCGGCGCGGTCGTGTTGCGGGC
>JBOGUH010000247.1:0-2586 GCA_050695975.1 Anaerolineae bacterium | reverse complement strand
CCGCTGCGCAGCAGCTCGTCGGCGATCGGGTTGCCGGGATAGGGCCGGACGTAGAAGATCGACGCTTCGAAGTCGGGGCTGAACGCGCGCAGACGGGCGGCCACGTCGAGTGTCTCCTGCACGCTGTCGTCCGATTCGCCCGGAAAGCCGACGATGAAATTCAAGATCGCGCCGATGCCGTGCTGTTTGCATTTGCGCGCGCTGTCGAATACCTGCGGGATCGTGATGTCTTTCTTGATGCGCTTGAGCATTTCAGGCGATCCCGATTCGACGCCGATCATCACCCGCCGCAAGCCCGATCGCCTGCACTTCGCCAATAGCGCGTCGTCCAGCCGTGTGCCTTGATCGGCGCGCATCGTCGCGGTCCAGGCAACGTTCAGCCCGGCGGCGATGAAGGCGTCGGCGATGGCTTCGACGCGGACGCGGCTGGTGAAGAAGGTTTCGTCCTGAAATGCAATTTCCTCAAAGCGGTACGTTCGATGATGCGCGGCGAGTTCGCGCGCCATGCGCTCCGGCTCGAGACCGTACCAGCCGCGCTTGAACACCGCCGGGTCGGCGCAGAAGGTGCAGCGGAAACGGCAGCCCTGTGACGAGATGTAGTCGAACTGGCGCTTGCGCTTCGGAGCGAAGTAGCGCCGCACCTCGATCAGCGTGTAATCGTGCGGCGGCAAATCGTTCACGTCGCGGAACAGGCGAGGAGGTTCAGTCCTCACTCCTTCGGCAGAGTTTACCCTGAGCGAAGCCTGCCCTGCGAAGTCCCCGACCGAAGGGAGTGGGGAGCGGAGCCGAAGGGTCGAAGGGCTCAGGACAGACCCCGAAACGTGCAAAGCCCCCCGCTCGCGAGGCTCTCCCAACGGGAGAGGGGAGCGATGGACACTGCCGAAGACACCGTCAAGCGATTGCCCGGCCGCGTATCGATCGACGATCTCGGCGAAGGTTTCTTCACCCTGGCCGACGACGACGGCATCGACGCCGGGTTCGGTCAGGCATTGTTCGGGGAACAGCGACGGGTGCCAGCCGCCCCACACGATCGGCAGGTTGGGCCGGGCCTGTTTGACGGCGCGAGTGACGTTCAGCGCGTCGCGGATCGGCGCGCCGGTCAGGACGGTGACACCCAGACACACCGCGCGGTCGTCGAGGTGCGCCAACAGCGCGCCGACCGGATCAGATTCGAGCCGGCCATCCACGATCACCACGTCGTACTTCGATCGATCGAGCGCCGAGCCGACGGCGACGAGCGCCAGCGGCATTGTCCAGAACACGGCGCGCGGATTGTAAAGGACCACTTTGCGACGCATCAGTTGCTCTCCAGGGCAGGGGAACGCCGGCTTTAGCCGGCCAACAGCGACCGACTAACCCTCAAGGGCGCTTCGCAGAGTCGGCGCTCCGGATAAACACGCTTAACGACTCTCCAGAACCAGTGTCGATGCTGTGGCATTCCGTTCGATCCGGTTGAGGCGCAGCCGGTTAACCTGCCAACCCAGCCAGTGATAGGGGATCGAAGCCAGCAGGCGCAGGTGGCGCGGCCGCCAGTGCCGCGGGCGAAGCGCAACGCGCTTGATGGCGTGCCAGGCGCGCCGCATGCGAAACTCGCGGTGGACGACACGGTGCAGCGTCCTATAAAACGGCTGCGGGAATGGGCCTTGATACAGCATCGCCAGATCGTCGCTGTCGACCCAGTTCTGTTTCTCGCCGAGTTGCGACTGCACGCGATCGTAGAACTTCGTGCCCGGCAGCGGATACGACACCGAGATACCGATGTCGTCAGGCATCGCCTCGCGCACCATTTTCAGCGTATGCTCCACGTCGGCGCGCGTTTCGCCGGGATAGCCGAATTGCAGGAAGAAGGCGACCTGGATGCCGGCCTTGCCCAGCAGCTGGCGCGCCCTGTAAATTTGCGGCACGCTCGTGCCTTTGTCCATCGCGTCCAGGATTTTCTGCGATCCCGACTCGGCGCCCATCCACACCGTTTGGCAGCCGGCTGCTTTCAAGCCCTCGACAACCGACGGCTTGACCAGATCGGCGCGCAGCAAAGACTTGAAGGGGACAACCGCTTCTTGCTCCTTGACCCGCCTGCCGAAACGCTCGATCCAGCCGGGTTTCAAACCGAAGATGTCGTCGGCGAACCCAATGTGATCGGGATGATAGGTTTCTTTCAGCCACTTCAGTTCGGCGACGACGTTTTCTGGCGAGCGCGAGTTGTAACGCTGGCCCCAGATCGGCTTGGCGCACCAGTTGCAATGGTACGGGCAGCCGCGCGTGGTGACCATGTTCATCGAGTAATAGCCGTGGCGCTCGCGCCAGATTTTCTGGTAGCGCGGAATGTCCACCAGGTCCCAGGCCGGGAAAGGCAGTTCGTCGAGCCGGGTGATGTCGGGCCGGCGCGGATTGCGATGCTCGCCTCCGAGGCCGTCGGGCCAGGCCAGGCCGAGGATCGACTGGAACGCATCGTGAGCCATGCCCTGCGAAGCCTGCCCTGCGGAGTCCCCGACCGAAGGGAGTGGGGAGCGAAGCCTGCCCTGCGAAGTCCCCGACCGGAGGGAGTGGGGAGCTCAGCCGGAGGGCCGAAGGGACGCAGGCCTGGAG
>JBOGUH010000246.1:0-3074 GCA_050695975.1 Anaerolineae bacterium | reverse complement strand
GGACAGGGGCTGCCTGCCTGTCGGCAGCCTCACGTTGAAGCTCTGGTTCTCGTTATCCGAAGATGCTCATCTGCTGCAGACGGCGCAGTCCACGGTGCTTGTGCTGCCGCACCAGTTCTTCCGTCATATCCAGCCTGACAGCGATCTCGGACAAGCTCTCACCGCCGAGATAGCATTCCAGTACCTGTCGCCGCTGCGGCGGCAGTCGGGACAGGCTCTGCCACAGAGCTCGGCGCTGTTCGCTGCTTTCGAACGCGATCTCGAGCTGGCGGGGAAGGCTGTCGGCAGGGGTAAAGGTGACCTCGGCGAGTGTCTCCCAGCGCCGCTGTCTTCGGCGCGCTTCGCGGATCTTGTTCCGTGCGATACCCTTGACGTAGGCCGTGAATGGGATGCCTGCGCGGTGTTCGTAGCGACCACGTTCGACCTCCACGTAGGCAGTCATCATCGCATCCTGGAGGATGTCTTCGTCCGGCTCAGCCGTGCTGTTTTTGGCGCGGATGAACTTGAGCACCGCTGCGCCGCCGACGCGCGCGTGCCACTCTGCCCAAGCACGGGCGCGATCCTCCGGGTCGGGATTGGCGCTGGGGAGCAGCCGTTCGACCAGGGCTTCATCGGACTCCGGTTGTGCCATCATGGCTCATTGCCTTTCTGTGAGCATGGGTGCTCACGGATGACCTGACGGCCTGTTGACGCTCGGTTCCAACGAAGTTGTATTCAGTTGTTAAGGTGCGACGAGACGGTCGCGCGATGTGCGTCTCTGTTACTATAGGCATCTGGGCGCACTTTTGTGACAGCCAGTGCGCGATGCAGGGTAGGCATTATACCACTGTCGAGAAACCCTTCATCCGAATGAGCGCCAGAAGGTAACTGTCAAACGTTTAACGCTTCTGCGAACAATTGCCGTGAGCTCTCAATGTAGTCGAGGCTTTGGTGCCGGAAGTACGTGTTGTACAGCTCCGCGTAGTGCCCGCCTTGCGCCAGCAGCGAGCGGTGATTCCCTTCTTCGATGATCTTCCCCTTGCGCAGGACGATGATCCGATCCGCATTCTTGATCGTCGATAAGCGGTGCGCGATCACGACCGAGGTGCGATGCTTCAGCACGACGTCCAGCCCTTCTTGAATCAGTGTCTCGGTGAGCGGATCGATGCTCGCCGTCGCCTCGTCGAGGATGAAGATGGACGGATTCTGCAGTAGAACGCGCGCTAACGCGACGAGCTGCCGCTGCCCCATCGACAGGTTCGCGCCCCGTTCCCCGACCTCGGTCGCCAGCCCATTGGGCAGAACGTCGATCCAATCGCCGCCGCCGACCTGACGTGCGACGCGCCTCACCTCTTCATCCGAAGCGCCTGGCCTGCCGTAGCGGATGTTGTCCATCACTGTGCCGTCGAACAAAAATGGCGTCTGCGCCACGATGCCGAGCCGGGCGTGATATTGGCTGAGGTCGAGACTGCGAATGTCGTGACCATCGATCGTGATCCGCCCGCCCTGGAACTCGTAGAAGCGCGCGATCAGTTTGCCGATCGACGATTTGCCCGAACCGGTGTGCCCGACGAGCGCGAGCGTCTCGCCGGGATGGATCGTCGCCGAGAAGTTCTCCAGCACCGGCTCGTCCTCTTTGTAGCGAAAGTCGACGCTCTCGAAGCGAATCTCGCCACGGATGCGCGGCAGTTGGACATCGCCTGTCTGCACGACCTTCGGCTCGACGTCGAGCAGCGCGAACACGCGCTCGGCCGCGGCCAGACCGATCTGGAACTGGCTCCAGAACGAGGCGATGCTCGTCAGCGGGAACCAGAACAGGCCGATGCCCTGAATGAAGAGATACCAATCGCCCGGCGATAGCCCGTCTTGCAGCACACGCTGGCCGCCGAAGTACACCAGCGCCGCCATGCCGATGCCGGCCAGCACGTTCAGGATCGGGAAGATGCTGACGAACACGTAGCCGGTGCGCCGGTTGATGCGAAACGATTGCTCGTTGACGTCCAGGAACTCGCCGTAGATCGACTGCTCCTGGCGAAAGGTCTTGGCGACGCGGATGCCGCTGATCGTCTCCTGGATGTGCGAGCTGACCGAGGCGTTCACCCGGCGCGATTGCGTGATCGTGTCGCGCGCGATGCGCCGGAACTGCAGCGCGGCGAAGATGATGAACGGCGCCAGCGCCAGCAAGATCCAGGTGAGCGTGGCGCTGACTGAGAAAAGGTACGCGGTCAACAGCACGACCAGCAGCAGTTGGCTCATCAGGTCCATCGCCAGTACGATGACTTGCGAGAAAGCCTGGGTATCGGACGTGACGCGGCTGACGATCTTGCCTGATGGGAACTCGTCGTAGAACGACATGTCGCGCTTCAGCGCCGCATCGAAGGCGTCCTCGCGCATTTTGAGCACGACGTTGCCGACCGCCTGCGCCGAGAGCGATCGGCGCACGAAGTTGAACAGCCACGACAAACTGCCCAGCCCGGCAATGACGATCAAAATCGTCGGCAGGTTGGCCGTGCCAGCCTGCAGCGCGTCGAGGCTGCGCGAGATGACGATCGGCAGGTTGATGTCCACCAGCGCAGTCAGCACGATGGCCGTCGCGACAACCAGCATGCGCCGTCCCTGCGGCCAGAAGTAGCCCAGGATGCGCCGGACGAGTGTGCGGTCTCTGTACGTTCGGTCGTAGGCCTCGGCGTCGAGGCCGTCCATGAAGAAGCCCATTAATCCATCGCTCCGCTGTGAAGATTGGAAGTTAGATGTTGGAAGTTGGAGGCTGCTTGCGCCCCGCTTTGCGGGGTTGGAGGCGGGCGCCTTCCAGCTTCCAACCCCGCTCCGCTCACCGCACTTCTTTTCACATCGAGGCCACATTCTGAAGAGCGGTGCAAGTGTCGCTACGGGGGCTATAGTCTCTAACCTCCAGAGGTGGTAGTTCGATGTCGTATCGCGCGAAGATGCGCCGGTAGTGCGGCGAGCGGCGCAGCAGTTCGTCGTGCGTGCCGCTGGCGACCAGCCGCCCGCGGTCAAGCACCAGGATGTGATCGGCCCAGCGGATCTGCGCCAGCCGATGCGTGATCAGCAGCGTCGTCCGCCCGCGCTGGACT
>JBOGUH010000245.1:0-2287 GCA_050695975.1 Anaerolineae bacterium | reverse complement strand
CGACTGAGCCGATGGCCCAGATCGCGCCGCCCAGCAGCAACGCTATGCCGCTCCAACGGATCAGATTGCGAGACGCCATTTGGGATTTCCTCATCTCTTGATTGAACCTGCAGGAGTTACGCAGTTCAATCAAAGTCCGCCCTAAATTGTCATTCCGAGCCGCGTAGCGGCGAGGAATCTCTTGGCTGCCGCTGAGATTCCTCGGCCTTCGGCCCCGGAATGACATGTCAAGTGCGTAACTCCTAACCTGAATCAAATGTGTCGGCCATTTCACTCGGCTTCTGTGGCCGAGGGCGGCGCGTCGGCCGGCAAGGCGACGACGATCAGTCGATGCGTGTTGTTCTCGTACGGCCAGCACGTGACCAGCGTCAGCCGCTCGTCTTCGGTCGGCTGTATCCATTTGGCATTCTCCAGCCGCACTTCGATCGGCTGGCCCTTCTCCGGCAGAATCTTCATCAGCGAGACGATGTAGTCGCGCGCCCGGTCGCCCGCCCATAACTGGATCGTGTCGCCCGGCTCGAGATCGACCAGGTAGCGAAAGACTTCGCCGTAGACGTTGTGGTGGCCATCAAGCACGGTGTTGCCCGGCTCACCCACCCGCGCCGTCGTCTTCAGCCAGCCCGCCGCGCGCCAGTTCGGAACATCCCACATGCTGACTTGTTGACCATTCTGGGTCACCGCGCTCCAACCCACCGTCACGACCGGCGCATCCAGTCCGATCGCCGGGATCGCCAATCGAGTCGGAACGCTTGGCACAAACTCAGTGGCAGGCTGCGCCGTCTCAACCGGTGTGGCGAGCGGCGCGGGATCGGCCGGCCGCGTGGGTTCAGGGGTCGGCTCGATCGCATCGGGCGCGGGCGTGACTTCGGACTGAAGCGGCGTCTCCGGCAGAACCAGCGGGGCCGGGTCTGCGGTGCTCGCATCGGGCGAAGCCGAACGCCCCGACACACCTGAGGGCAGCGATTCGTTCGCTTCGACGATCGACGCGCTCAACGCGGCTTCGTCGCCGAAGCCTTCCGGCACGACTTCCAGGCCGAGCCATCCACGGGCGCTGGGGTATGCCGATACGCCCCCGGCGACCAGCAAGGCGAATCCCACTAACGTGAGGAAGTTGGCCAGTCCACTCGACGGAGATGGGTTTCGGTCTCTCATTTGATCACTCTCCGCCCC
The DNA here is from genome assembly GCA_050695975.1 of Anaerolineae bacterium. GTDB lineage: Bacteria > Chloroflexota > Anaerolineae > Fen-1058 > Fen-1058 > DASSFZ01. The sequence goes on along the minus strand of JBOGUH010000245.1, from coordinate 1,117 downwards.
ACGTCACACCCCGATCGCGGCTGCGATACACCTCCCCGGCGCTCGTCACCAGCAGCATCGTCGTGCCGTCCGGGCCAAGCGCCAGCGCGGCCACGTCGCCGTTGAAAGGCCGCCGCGTCCAGCCTGAGCCAACATTCGTCGTGAAAGACAATCCGCGATCCGTCCCGGCAAACAGCGTGCCCGTCGCCGGATCGTAGGCCAGCGCGCGCACGCGCGGGCTGTCGAGCGCGCCGTTGACGAACCCGTTCGCGCTCGTCCACATCGCGCCACCGTCGCCGCTTCGCAGCACGCCCGCGCCGTCCGTGCCGACATAGATTGCCTCCGGTGTGATCGCCAGCGCCATCACGTTCTCGGAGAGAGTCGGGTCCACCGGCGTCCAGTTCACGCCGCCGTTTGCGCTGCGCCACAACCCCTGGCCGACGATGAAGGCGTAAAGCATCTCCGGATCGTCTGGAGCCACGATCAGCGCGTGAATGTCGCGCCCCGGCAAATCGGCAGCCACGTCTTCCCAGTTGCGCCCGCCGTCGTCGCTCCGCAGAAACAGATCGTGCCCGGCCAGGTAAAGGCGCAGCGGGTCGGCAGGATGGACGGCGAGCGCCATCGCGTCGCCGGTCACCGAGGCGGGCTGCCAGTTGGCGCCGCCATCGCTGCTCCACATCAGCCCACCGTGGTGGCCGAAGAAGACGAAGTTTGGATCGGCCGGGAGAACGGCGAGACTGTGATAATCGGCGGCGGCGATAGTTGCGATGGAGCGCTGGGACTCGAAGGCGGCGCGGGCGCGGAAGTAGTAGACGCCGACAACTCCCGCCCACACGGCGGCGGCGACCCCGGCGGCGAGCAGCCACTTTGAAACGGATCGCTTATCGCCTATCGCATATCGCTTATCGTCATCTGGGGCGCGATGGGCGGTTTTCGGGATGGGAGCGGCAGCCGACTCAAGGAGCGCATGACCGCACTTCGAGCAGAATCGATCATCGGGCGCCGCGACCTTTCCGCAGGTTGGACATTTCTTCTGCCCGTTGACTGCTGGCTGCCTCTGCGCTCGCCGCCGGGCGGCTACTTCGCGTTCGACAAGGTCGTCGAGTGCCTTCGCGCGCGCCGTCTCGGCCTCGCGGGT
>JBOGUH010000244.1:0-6046 GCA_050695975.1 Anaerolineae bacterium | reverse complement strand
AAAGTACACCGACCCATTCACTTCGTAAGCGTGGCCCTTTTCGATCAGCGTCTTGATCAGCTCGATCTGCTCGGGGATATGCGCGCTGGCGCGCGGCGAGATGTCGGGCCGGACGGCGCCCAGCGCGTCCATGTCCTCGAAGTACGAGCGCGTGTACGTCTCCACCACTTCCATCGGCTCGACGCGATCGCGGCGCGCGCCCTTCAGGATGCGGTCTTCGCCGGTGTCGAGGATGTGGCCGACGTCGGTAATGTTCTGAACGTAGCGCACGCGGAAGCCGCGGAAACGCAGGTAGCGCACGATCACGTCGAACGAGACGTACGTCTTGGCGTGCCCGATGTGCGCGTGATCGTACACGGTTGGGCCGCACACGTACACCGTCACCAGGTTGGGGTTGAGCGGGATGAATTCTTCTTTCTTGCGCGTGAGGACGTTGTAGACTTGGATGGGCATTGCTTCAGTTCCTTTTTAGAAGTTGGAGGTTAGATGATGGAAGTTGGAAGGCGACTCACGCCAACAGGCTCGCCTCCAACCTCCAGCCTCTAATTGTTTTCCGGTCGGGCGAAGATCATCCGTCCGGCGGCGGTCTGCAAGACCTTCGTCACCGTCACCTGGATGCGCGCGTTGATGTGACGGCGGCCTTCTTCGACGACGACCATCGTGCCGTCGTCGAGGTAGCCGACGCCCTGGCCGATCTCTTTGCCTTCCTGAATGACGTGCACTTGCATGTTCTCGCCGGGCAGGAACACGGTCTTCACCGCGTTGGCCAGTTCGTTGATGTTGAGGACGCGCACGCCTTGCAGCTCGGCCACGCGGTTGAGGTTGAAGTCGTTGGTCAGGATCGGACACTTCAAGCGCTTGGCCAGGATGACCAGCTTGTTGTCAACCTCGCGCACGTCCTCCACATCCATATCGGTGACGCGAATCGGCGCGAGCGAGTTCTTTTGCAGCTTGTTGAGTATATCCAACCCGCGCCGGCCGCGATTGCGCCGCAGCACGTCCGATGAATCGGCGATGTGCTGCACCTCGTTCAACACGAAGCGGGGCACCAGGATCGTGTCGGACAGGAAGCCGGTCTGGCTGATGTCCGCGATGCGGCCGTCGATGATCACCGATGTATCGAGCAGAATGAAGCGTTCGGCGGGCGCGGCGCCGCCGCTGTTTCGCGGTTCGCGCGCGGACAATCGCCCGCCGAGCAGGTTGGCGATGTCCTGCTGGCGAGCGATCATCGTATAGATACCCAGCGAGGCGCAGCCGATCGCCGCCAGGAGGGGCAGCACTTCGCGAAAGGGAGACGGCAGGAACGACAGCGGAAAAGCCAGCAGCACGGCGATGATCAAGCCGAGAATCAATCCGATCACGCCGGCGACCAGCTGCGCAGCCGGTACCTGGCGGATGCGCCCGCGCAGCAGGCGGAACGGACGTGTCGTGAGCCAGGGCGTAAGGATCAATCCGGCCAGCGCGCCGACCAGGGTGAAGACGAGCGCGTAGAGCACGCGGGTATTGAGCGGCACACCGGCCAGTTCGGCCAGCACCGCGCCGATCTGCAGGCCGGCGATCGCCAGAAGAACCATGCCGATAATCCGGGCGACAAATTCGAGTGTCATGCAGCGAACCTCGCAATGAATGCACAATGACTTGAAAACAAAACAGGCGAGTGCATCGGACAGAGCACTCACCTGCCTGGGTCAGGCTGGCCTTCAGCCGGGGCAGTCACTTTACTCGTTTGTCATACCACTGCGACGGTCAAGTTCGATGAGCAAAAATGAGCATGGATGGCGCGTAGTATGAATGACTGACCGCTGCGGCAAAAGAAGAATAAGTCCAGACCAGATGAGTGCACCATGAAGTTGTGAAAAGTGTATCACGTCGATCTTGAAATGTCAAACAACTTTGATCAATGGATCGAACAATCGAATACCTCCTACTTGCGACCGGTGTTGGATATGATATACTCCATCGCGCGCGCCTACTTCTCGGAGAAACGCCACATGAACCTCATTTTCGATTTTCTACTCCTGCTCGGAGGCATCGGCGGACTGCTCCTGGGATTGCGGCGCGGGTTCCTGCGGACGATCCTCAGCACGATTGCTTTGTTGCTGGCGATAGCCTTCGCCGCGCTGCTGGCGACGCCGCTGGTGGGCATCTTCGTGCGCGAATCAGGCGGGCAGGCCGAGACGCCGATCGGGATCGTGTTCACCGGGCTGCTGCTCGCGATCTACGCGATATTGGAAGGGATGATGCGCAGTTCGTTTCCCGAAACGCGCATCCGTGCCCTTGGCACGCTGGACAACGTGCTGGGCTTCCTGGTCGCGCCCGGCTGGACGTTGTTGGCGCTGGCGCTCTTCGTCCTGGTAGCGGCATACACCAACTTTGCGATGATGGGTTCACCTAGCGCGGGTGTGGTTGGAGGCTGGATCAGCACGTCAAGCCTGGTCACTTTCCTGAAAGACTTTTTTGATATTCCGGTGAGCCTGATGCGGTTCCTGTTCCCAGGTGGTCTGCCGCAGCCGCTGAAATTCTTTGTAGAGAGCTGATTGACGCTCGGCCGATACAACGCATGGAACAATGCGGCGCGCCGTCGGCATGGCCGCGTTTGTTTTCTCGCTCGCGGCGAGTCCATCCCATCCCGCTCCGCTTCGCGTCGGGGACGTGCCGCAGGGAGGCTTCGCACTGACTCGCCGCCCAAATGCCGAGTCACGGACTCGGCATGAGCGACACGGACTCGGCATGAGCGAGTGAGCAAGTCAGTGAGTGAAATGAACTCAAAACATTGGACGACACTCGAACTTCCGAAAGTGCTGGCGCGCCTGGCCGGTTACACTTCTTTTTCGGCAGGCGGCGACCTGGCCCGTGCGCTGGCGCCGTCGCCCGATCCCGGCACAGTCATGCGCCGCCTGCGCGAGACGGGCGAAGCGCGCCGGCTGCTGAACCTCAAAGCCGATGTGGGGCTGGGTGGCGTGCACGACGTGCGCCCTTTGGCCGCAGCGGCCGAGCGCGATGGCACGTTGCTGCCGCAAGAACTGCTCGACGTGCGCAGCACACTCATTGCCGCCCGTGAGCTGCGCCGCACGCTGACCAAACTGGACGATCCGTTCCCAAGCCTGGCAGCGATCGCCTCACGCATCGCCGATCTGCCCGGCCTGATCAACGAAATCAGTCGCTGCATCGACGAAGATCGCGCCGAGGTTTACGACCACGCCAGCCCGGCGCTGGCCGCCGTCCGGCGCGAGTTGCGCGAGGCGTTCAATCGCTTGCAGGACAAACTCCAGCGCATTCTGACCAATCCGCGCAATGGGCCGTATCTACAGGAAGCGCTTCTCACACAGCGCAGCGGCCGCTACGTCATTCCGCTCAAAGCCGAATTCAAAGGCCGCATTCCGGGCATCGTGCACGATCAATCCGCGTCGGGCGCGACGCTGTTCATCGAGCCGCTGGCGACGGTCGAACTCAACAACGCCTGGCGCGAGCTGGAGCTCAAAGAAGAGCGCGAAGTTCAGAAGGTGCTGGTCGAGCTGTCGCAGCGCGTCGGCGCGGAAGCGGCGACCATCGCCAGCACCGTCGAAGCGTTGGCCGAAATCGATCTCGTCTTCGCGCGCGCCAAATATGCCGAAGCGGCGCGCTGCGTCGAACCGAACCTGCGCGCCCCCGACGCGCCCGGCAGCGGCCCGATCGGCTTGCGCCAGGCGCGGCATCCGCTGCTCGACCCGGCGACGGTCGTCCCGCTCGACATCGTGCTCGATCCAGGCACGCGCATTGTCGTGATCACCGGTCCCAACACCGGCGGCAAGACGGTGACACTGAAGACCGTCGGCTTGCTGACGCTCATGGCGCAGTGCGGGCTGCATATCCTGGCCGCCGACGGATCGACGCTGACGGTCTTCGCGAATGTCTTCGCCGACATCGGCGACGAGCAATCGATCGAGCAGAGCCTGTCTACGTTCTCGTCGCACCTGGTCAACATCAAGTCGTTCCTCGAGCAGGTGGACGATCGATCGCTGGTGCTGCTGGACGAGCTCGGCGCGGGGACCGATCCGGCCGAAGGCTCGGCGCTGGCGCGATCGCTGCTCGACTACCTGCGCGCGCGCGGCGCGCCGACGTTCGTCGCCACGCACTATCCCGAGCTGAAAGTGTGGGCGCATGCCACACCCGGCGCGCTCAACGCCTCGGTCGAATTCGACGCGGAGACGCTGCGCCCGACGTACCGCTTGACGATCGGCCTGCCCGGCCGCAGCAACGCTTTTGCGATCGCCACGCGGCTGGGTCTCCCCGATGAGATCGTGTCGCACGCGCGAACGATGGTGGCCGAGGGCGATCTCAGGACCGAAGACTTACTGGCTGACATCCATCAGCAGCGCGCAGCCGCCGAAACGGCGCGGCAGGTCGCAGACGCGGCGCAGGCCGAGGCGCAGAAGATGGCCCGCGGGCTGCGTGACCGGTTGCTGAAGATCGACGAAGAGCGCGCGGCGATTCTCGACGCGGCGCGCGACGAAGCAGCCAAACAGATCGCGGCGTTGGGCGAGGAGATCGATTCGCTGCGCAAGCGGTTGAGCGCGGCGCAGCAGGCGGAGGTCGACGCGGTACGCGCCCGCGCCGCCGAGCTGGAAGCGCAGATCGAGCCGGCGGAGCCGGCGCCGATCGACATCCCACAAGTTGAATCGCGCCGCCCGATCCGCGCTGGCGACACGGTTTGGGTGCGGCCGCTGGACGCGACCGGCCAGGTGATGTCGATCGCCGGCCGGGATGCTGAGATCGGGATCGGGGCCTTGCGCCTGCGCGCGCGGCTCGACGATCTCGAATGGCGATCGTCGTCGGCGGTGAATGTCGAGCGTGACGATCGGCGGATGGATGTTCGGTTGGCGTCGCCGGCGCGACTCGAACTCGATCTGCGCGGATTGCGCGCAGAGGAAGCGCTGCGTGAGTTGGAGAAGCACCTGGAAGCGGCGTATCTGGCCGGCATGCCGTTCACCCGCGTGATTCACGGCAAGGGCACGGGCAGCCTGCGCAAGGCGGTGCGCGAGGCGCTGCGTGGCAACCCGGTCGTCGGCGCAGTCGAATCGGGCCAGGAAGGTGAAGGCGGCGACGGCGTGACGGTGGTGAGGCTGGTGACGGATTGAGCTCGTTTCTTCAGCTGTCGCTCGCGTTGGTGATTATCATTCTGGCGGCAAAGGCTGGCGGCTGGATCAGTGTTCGATTGCGGCAGCCGGCGGTGCTGGGCGAGCTGCTGGCCGGGCTGGTGCTTGGCCCGACTGTGATTGACCTGCTCCATTTGCCGCTTTTCGATCCGAAGGTGCTCGAAGAGACGGTCTTCGATCTCGCCGACCTGGGCGTGGTGCTCCTGATGTTCGTGGCCGGGATGGAGGTCGATCTGCGCGAGATGGCGCGCGCCGGACGCGTGGCGATGCTGGGCGGCGCGCTGGGCGTGCTCGTGCCGCTGGGGATGGGCGTCGCTGCTGCGCTGCCATTCGGGTATCAGGGCCAGGCGGCGATCTTTGTCGGCATTATCCTCACGGCGACCAGCGTCAGCATCTCGGCGCAAACTCTGCTCGAACTGGGTGCGCTGCGCACGCGCGAAGGCCTCGCGCTGCTCGGCGCGGCGGTGGTCGACGATGTTCTGGTGATCGTGCTGCTGTCGATCTTTCTCGCGCTGTCTGGCGGCTCGGCCGGGATCGGCGCCGTGGCGATTGTGATCGCGAACATGTTGATCTACCTGGCGCTGGCTGGCGCGCTGGGTTGGTTCGTGCTACCGCGCGTGGCACGCTGGGTCGATCGGCAGCCGATCAGCGAGGGCCTGGCGGCGATGGTGCTGGTGAGCGCGCTGGCCTTCGCGTGGGCCGCCGAAGTTGTCGGCGGGCTGGCGGCGATCACCGGCGCGTTCATCGCCGGTGTCGGGCTGGGCCGCAGCACGTTGCGCGACAAGATCGAGGAGAAGATGCACACGATCACGTATGCGTTCCTGGTGCCGATTTTCTTCGTCAGCATCGGGCTGGAGGCGAACGCGCGCGAAATCACGGGCAACGTCCTGCCATTTCTGCTGGTGTTGTTC
>JBOGUH010000243.1:0-5108 GCA_050695975.1 Anaerolineae bacterium | reverse complement strand
GGCCAGGGCCTCGTCGGACAGGTAGTGGCCACGCTTGAGCCGGTGATGGTCAACGACGCGGCGCACGACGCGCGCTTCTCGCCGCGCATCGATCTCATCCGGGGGTTCGTCACGCGCAGCATCCTGGTCACTGCGCTGATCGTCAAAGACCGCGCCGTCGGCGCGATCGAAGTGATCAATAAGATCGATGGGCCGTTCAACAACGACGATCTGGAATTGCTGCAATTCCTGGCGGCTTCGGTCGCGGTGGCTGTGGAGAACGCACGACTATACGGCGAGCTGGCCGAATTCACCCGCCAGCTCGAGCGTTCGCAGGAGCAGTTGATCCAGGCCGAGAAGCTCGCCGCCACGGGCCGGCTGGCCGCGTCGATCGCGCACGAGATCAACAATCCGCTGCAGGCCATTCACAACTGCCTGCATCTGATCATCCGCCGGCGGCTGGGCGAGGAGAAGGAGAAGGTCTACCTCAACATGGCCCAGGAGGAAGTGCAGCGGCTGATCGGCATCGTCCAGCGCACGCTCGACTTTTATCGCCCGTCCGGGGGTCGCGAAGTCCTCACCGAGGTCAATACACTGGTCGAGTCCGTATTGGCGCTGGCCAATAAGCGGCTGGAGCACGGCAAGGTCAGAGTCCAGCGGCGCTTCTCGCCCGACTTGCCCAAATTGCGCGCCGTGGCCGACCAGCTCACGCAGGTCTTCCTGAATCTGGTGATCAACGCTGTTGAGGCGATGCCCGAAGGCGGCGAGCTGACGATCGCCACCTTGCAGGACAACGGCCGGGTGCACGTCCGATTCAGTGACGCCGGCCCCGGCATCAATCCCGAAGAAGCCAAGAAGATATTCGAGCCGTTCTACACCACCAAGCGCTCCGGCACCGGCCTGGGGCTGGCGGTGAGCTATGGCATCATCCAGCGTCACGGCGGCGAAATCACCGTCGAAAGTGCGCCGGGCCGCGGCGCGACGTTTGTCGTTTCGCTGCCGGTCCGACCGCACCCCCCGACCCCCTCTCCTGAAACGGAAACTGCTCGTTTCAGGAGAGGGGGAGCGCAGCGTAAAGACTGAGGCGCTTCCCCTCTCCTGACGACATCTTCACCGTCGTCAGGAGAAGGGGGCAGGGGGTGAGGCAAAGGGGCCTCGCATATGGAATTAACTGCCTCTTTCCAAATCCTCGTCGTCGACGACGAAGCCGCCATGCGGGCGACTTTGTCCGAAATCTTGACCGGTGAAGGTTACCGCGTCACAACGGCCGAGAATGGTGAAACCGCGCTTGAACACCTGCGCCAGAACGCCATCGACCTGATGCTGCTCGACTTGAAAATGGACGGCCTCGACGGCCTGCAGGTCACCGAAGCCGCGCAGTCGAGCAGCCCCGACACGGTGATCGTCATGCTCACCGCGCACGGCACGCTCGAATCGGCCATCAACGCGATGCGGCGCGGCGCCCACGATTACCTGCTCAAGCCGGCGGCGGTGCCCGAGATTCTGGCCGCCGTCGATCGCGGCCTGAAGCAGCGCAGCCAAGCCCTGCGCCAGCGCGACCTGATCACCTTGATGCAGCGGGCGATCCGGGAATTGCAAGTCCCCGGCGCCGGCATGCCCGGTGAGAGCGACAGCCGCGATCGCTTCATCCAATCGCGCGGCGTCAGCCTGGACCTGCAGCGGCACGTCGCTACTGCGCACGGCAACCTGCTCGATCTGACGCTCACCGAATTCAAGCTGATGGCGTACCTGATGCAACATCCCGACCAGGTGATCTCGCCGCGCGAGCTGGTGTTGGCCGTGCAGGGTTACGAAGCCGACGAGCACGAGGCGCGCGCCATCGTCCGCGTCCACGTGCGCCGCCTGCGTCAGAAGCTGGAACCCGACCCCGACAATCCGAAGTACGTGCTCAACGTCCGTGGCGTGGGGTACCTGTTCGCCAGCACGCCGCCGTAGTCGTTGGATGTGTTCACTCGCCCTGGCGGATCTCGATGTCGCCGTTGCTGGTGCGCGCTTCGATCGAGACCGCCGGATCCTCGCCTGCTGTACCACGCAGTTCGTCGTCACCCCCTCCGCCCGTCACGCTCACGGGGAAGTCGCTCGTCACCTGGCCATTGCTCGTGGTTGCGTCGATGCGGAAGCGAGCGCCGGAGGGCAAGGTGATCACGATCTCGCCGTTGCCGGTGCGGAACGAGTGATCGCCCTCGGCCAGTGAGCCTTTGAACCGAATCTGCCCATTAGACGTCTCCGCAGTCACCTGCGCGCTATCTGCATCGATCTCAATTTCGCCGTTACTCGTGTGCAGATCGAGCCGGCCTGCGCCGTCCTCCACGACGACCCGGCCGTTGGACGTGTCCGCCGCCACGACGCCGGTCACGCCGATGACGACGATTTCGCCATTGCTGGTGTGCAGCTCCAGCGCCGCGCCGGCCGGCACGCTCAGGTCGAACGACGCGCCGGAGTTGCCCGCGTCCAGGCGGTTGTCGGTTCGGCGCGCGATGATGCGGACCGTATCGCCTTCCCGGGTCATCGTCACTTCGACGTTCTTCAAGTCGGCTTCGGCTTCGGACTGGCTGAAGCCCGATCCGCGCTTCGTCACCACGGCGTCCACCTTGCCGTCCGCGCCGGCCGACACCTCGATCTGGCCGTTGAATGTTTCGACGACGATGCGGGGTGCCTCAGACGCTTCGAGAGACTGCGAAACCGTCTCTTCTGTGGTCACGCTGTCGCAGCCAGCCAGCGCCAGGGTGGCGACGAGGAGCAGGCCGATCCCTAGCAATGCTTTCGGCATCAAAGAGTTGCGTGTGGGCATTCTTTTTCTCCTCGAGATTTGATCAGAAATAGGACTTGAGTATGTGCGAAGTGTGGCAAAACGTGTATGCAATCGCCAGGCAGCAAGGGTAACTGAATCGTAACACAGGGGTAACTCGATCCCGATGTGAACCATGCTATCCTGGAGCCAGTCCCGGACAACGGCGCGGGAGCGCGTATGCTACGCAAACGTATCTTAATTGTCGACGACGAACCGAAAGTCGGTTACTTTCTGAAGGAAAGCCTGGAATCGCTGGGGCGCGGCTACGACGTATCGCACGTGCAGAGCGGCGAAGCGGCACTGGCCGAGATGGCGCGCCGGCCCTTCGAGTTGGTCGTGACCGACCTGCGCATGCCCGGCCTGACCGGCCTCGATCTGCTGGACCGCGTCCACGAAGTGTCGCCGGGCACCCGGACGATCCTGATCACCGCCTATGGCAGTGACGACGTGGAAAGCGAGAGTAAGCGCCTGAATGCCTCACACTACTTCACCAAGCCGTTTCAGATCGATGACTTCACCGCAGCCGTGCAGGACGTGCTGGCCGATGAGACTCCGGGCATAGCCAATGCGGGTGACCTGGGCGGCGAGCGGCTCGACCGCATCACGCAGCGGCTGAGTGACCTGCGCTTCGAGGTCGGCGCGCAGTGCATTTTGTTCGCCGACACGACCGGCCGCCTGCTGGCCGAAGTGGGCCCGGCCGACGGATTCACCCCGGTTGCCCTGGCCGAATTGATGAGCGGCGGATTCAACACCTTGTTCGAGATAGCGCGCCACCTGCACGAGGGGCACGCCTTCAACCTGATCTACCACGAGGGCGTGCGTTACGACATCTATGCCGCCAACGTGGGTGACAAACTGTTCCTCACGCTGATCTTCGATCGACGCCAGGGCGCCAGCCGCATCGGCATGGTCTGGCTGTACACCAAGCGCGCCATCCAGGACCTGCTCGACCTGGTTTCGATCTCGCCGCGGCCGGGAGCGGCCGGATCGCCTCGCTCAGAGTAAGAAAACCTCCCGCAGGTTCCAAACCTGCGGGAGGTTTCTTTATCCCCCGATCTGGCTCATCACGCGTTGCATCGGGATGACGCCGTCGGGCAGGCCATGACCCCAAGGCTTGCGCCAGATCAATCCTTCAATTCGCTTCTTCAAGTCCGTGTCACTCGCGCCGCCCCGCATTGGCGTAAGCAGGTCGCCTTCGTCATCGCGCAGCAGGCACAAACGCAGCTTGCCGTCGGCCGTCAAGCGCACCCGCGAGCAGGTGGCGCAGAACGGATTGGTGACGGTGCTGATGAAACCGATCGGGGCGAGCGAGCCTTTCAATCGATACAGTTTCGCCTCGCCGTCGAGCCGGCCGTTATCCACCAGTTCGAGCGGCCCGAGCTCGGCTTCGACGCGTTGCATGATCTCTTCTTGCGACACGACGGCATCCTGCGCGAACTCGGCCACGTCGCCGAACGGCATCATTTCGATGTAGCGCACCTGCCAGCGGTGAGTCAGCGTCAGCGCGGCCAGATCGGCCACGTCGTCGTCGTTAAAGCCGCGCGCGACGACGGCGTTGATCTTGAGCGGCGTCAGCCCGGCGGCCTCGGCGGCGTAGATGCCGGCCATCACCTGGTCGAGCTTACCCCAGCGCGTGATGCGATGGAACTTTTCGGCATCGAGCGTATCGACGCTGACGTTGACGCGCTCCAGGCCGGCGTCTTTCAAAGGCCTGGCTAAATCGGCCAGGCGCAGGCCGTTGGTCGTCATCGAGATCTTGCGGACGCCCAGATCGCGGATGCCGCGGATGATCGAGATCAGGTGGGGGTGGATGGTCGGCTCGCCGCCGGTCAGGCGGATTTTATCCACGCCCAGTTCGACGAACAGGCGCACCAGGCGCAGGCACTCGCCGCGCGACATCAGCTCGGCGGTCGGGCGGAAGACCATGTCTTCCGGCATGCAGTACACGCAGCGCATGTTGCACTTGTCGGTCAGCGAGATGCGCAGGTAATGGATGTTTCGTCCAAAGGAGTCGTAAGCCATTCGTCAACACCGTTTGTCTCTTTCGACATAGCGCTCTGATTGTAACACCGTGGTGGGGGTATGTCAATAATTGTAGAGATCGTCTGTTTGATCGCGCGGCTTTGACACGTCAGGCAGGCGCCGATACAATTCAATCGACATGCCTGACTCGATCGTGATCCGACCTGCCCGACCGGAAGATGCTGCGACGATCAAGCGCATGGTGCGCGCAGCCGGTCTCGATCCGTCCTCTCTGCATTGGCCGAGCTTTTTAGTGGCCGAGAAAGACGGGAGGGTGATCGGCGTCACCCCATCC
>JBOGUH010000242.1:0-10944 GCA_050695975.1 Anaerolineae bacterium | reverse complement strand
GCCGGCGCCGGTGTGGCGGTCGCCTGCGGCTGGCAGGCCGACACGATCATCGCCAGCAGTACCACCACGACAAACAACCATTGCCTCTCCTTCATGTTACTCTCCTCCTTGTTAGTATGTGTGCTCGCGCAGGGTTGTAACCCTGCGCTTTGAAGCATCGGTTTACCCTGGCCCGCTGGCGCAAGCCAGGGGGGCAAACACGCTGCAAGCGGAAGGAGGGGTTACCGCTTGCGCTGGGCCGTCAGCGAAAGCAGCACCAGTCCCATCGATAGCGCCAGCAGCACCGTCGACAGGGCGTTGATTTCGGGCGTCACGCCCTTGCGCACCAGGCTGTAAATGTACGTCGGCATGGTGTTGATGTTGCCGCGCGTAAAGGCCGTGATCAGGTAGTCGTCCAGCGACAGCGTGAACGCCATCAACCCGCCGCCCAGGATGCCCGGCATCAGCAGCGGCAGCGTGACCCGCTTGAAGGTCGTCCACTCGTCCGCGCCCAGGTCTTGCGCCGCTTCCTCCAGTCGATGATCGAAGTCGGCCAGCCGCGCGCGGACGATGACGTACACGAACGGAATGTTGAAGGCGATGTGGGCAATGGCCACCGTCGGCGCCCCCTGCGCCGGCCGCGCACCGATGACCGATTCGACGAGCGGGAACAGCGCCTGGTTGAAGAACAGCAGCAGCGCAATGCCCATCACGATCTCAGGGATCACGATCGGCAGGTAGAGATTGGCCTCCAGGAAGCCGCTCAACCGGAAGCGGAAGCGATCCAGCGCCAGCGCCGTCATGGTTCCAATGACGGTTGACACGATTGTCGAAACCAGCGCGATCACCAGGCTGTTGCCGGCGGCTGCCTGCAGCTCTTCGTTCGTGAACAGCTTGGTATACCACTCGGTCGAGAAGCCAGTGAACTGCGCCACCGAGCGCGTGTTGTTGAACGAGAACAGGATCAGGATCAAAATCGGCAGGTACAGAAATCCAAAGATCACGATCGCGTTCAGGCTCAACGCCAGCGAACCGATGCGGATGACCGGCCGGCGCTGCGCGTGGACCCGCGCGCCGGTTGAGACGGTCGCTTCGGCGCTCATAATGCGCGCTCCTCTTTGCTGCCCGAGCGCAGATAGTAGACGACGCCCGCCAACACCAGCAGCATCATAATGAACGACATCGCCGAGCCGAAGGGCCAGTTGCGGCTCGATCCGAACTGGCGCGCGATCAGCGTGCCGATCATTTCAACCTTGCCACCGCTCATGATGTCCGGCGTGACGAACGCGCCGACGACCGGCACGAACACCAGCACCAGCGCGGCGACGACGCCCGGCAGCGTCATCGGCAGCATGATGCGCCAGAAAGCGCGCCGGTTGTTGGCGCCCAGATCGGCCGCCGCCTCCATCAGCGAGAAGTCGAACTTCTCAATCGAGGCGTACAGCGGCAAGACGGCAAACGGCAGGTAGCCGTATACCAATCCCAGCAGCACGCCGGTCTCGTTGAATAACAGCTCGAGCGGCTGGTTGACCAGGCGCAGATCGAGCAGAAAGGCGTTAAACAAGCCCGACTCGGCCAGCACTTGCTTGAGCGCGTACGTTCGGACGAGAAAATTCGTCCAGAACGGGATCATCACCAGCAGCAGCAGGATATTGCGCGAGCGCACGCTCTGTCGCGAAATGAAATAGGCCAGCGGATAGCCCAGCGCCAGACACAGCGCCGTGACGATCAGCGCGATGCGCGCCGAATTGGCAAAGATGTTGATGTACAAAAGCGGGTTGCAATCCGGGCCGGAAAACTCGGAGGAACAGGCGTTGAAGAACTGTAAGTACGACTCGGCGGTCGCTTGCAGCGGCACCTTCACACCACCGGCCCGGCCCTTCTCCACAAAACTGATCAACAGCATGAACAGCAGCGGGACAGTGAAAAAGACGAGCAGCCAGAACGCGCCGGGCGAGACCAAGCCGAACAGACGCGCGTTGCGTGAGCGGCGAAAACCTTCGGCGATACGGGAGGTGAGAGGAGCCATCTTAGGAATTTCCTTCAGTTCCTTCAGTTCCTAGCCAGGGGAACTTCAAGGAACTCAGGGAACTAACTCGGCAGCACGCGCGCGCTGTCGGGCTGCCAGGAGACCCACATGCGCATGCCGCTGGGGCCTTGCAGCGCAGGCATGCCGACCGGAACGGTGTTCTGCTGGCGGACGCTGAGGCTGACCGTCGGCGCCAGCCGCACGCGATAGCGCGTGTCGGTGCCGACGTAGACGATCTCGACCACTTCGACCGGGTAAGCGTTGGGCGTGTCGCCGGGCTGCTCGCGGGTCAGGCGGACTTTTTCGGGCCGCACGGCCAGCGTGGCTTGTGCTCCCCTGGTCATGCCCGGCTCGACGCTCGCCACCATCTTCAAGCCGTCGGCCTCGAACTCGGCGTGCTGGCCGTTGATCGCCAGCACCTTGCCGCTGACGAAATTGGTCTCGCCGATGAAGTCGGCCACGAAACGAGAGTTGGGTTCTTCGTAGATCTCCAACGGCGAGCCGATCTGCAGCGCCTTGCCGCGTTCCATCACGGCGATGCGGTCGGACATGGTCAGCGCTTCTTCCTGATCGTGGGTCACGTAAATAAACGTGATGCCGACCTGCTCTTGCAGCTGCTTCAATTCCAACTGCATTTCCTTGCGCAGCTTCAGGTCGAGCGCGCCCAGCGGCTCGTCGAGCAGCAGCACCTCGGGGCGATTGATCAGTGCGCGGGCCAGCGCGATGCGCTGCTGCTGCCCGCCCGACAGCTGCTTGGGCGTGCGATCGCGCATGCCGGGCAGCCGCACCAGTTCCAGCGCCTCGCCGACGCGCTTGTTGATCTCGTCGCGAGGAACCTTCTTCATCTCCAGCCCGAAGCCGACGTTCTGGCCGACCGTCATGTGTGGAAAGAGCGCATAGCTCTGGAAGACGGTGTTGATAGGGCGCTGAGAAGGCGGCGTGCGGCCCATCGGCCGGTTGTGAATCAAGACCTCGCCGCTGGAGGGCATCTCGAAACCGGCGATCATGCGCAGCGAGGTGGTCTTGCCGCAGCCGCTCGGTCCCAGCAGCGAGAAGAACTCGCCGTCACGGATGTGGAGCGAGACGTGATCGACCGCCAGCACCGGCTCCGATCCGCGTGATCCGGCGGGGAACTCCTTAACGACATCGTGCATTTCTACCGCAAAGTCCGCCATGCTCTCTCCTTCGTTATGGAGTTTGAGACAGCCAGACGCCGGTGAGCAGTCGATTCCCATCGTTGGGACGCGCAACTTACACCGCCGAGTGGGGCGCCGTTCGGCGGATGAAGTGCAGATTTTAGATTCGACTGCGTTGAAATCGGCAGCGCCGCCCTCCTTCAGGCAGGGTGGCGACGACAGTGATATTGAGTAACGCTTGAGGTAGGAAGATTATAGCATCAATGCGCTACAGGGCAAATGCAATCTTGACTTTCTCATCCCGTATGCTATAATCGCGGCCAATTGAAAATCGTTTTCAATTAGAAAGATGCGATGGATCTCAACCTTGACGCGCTCAATGGCCAGCTGAGTCAGCATGGCTATAAACTCACTCGCCAGCGGCGGGCCGTCGTCGCCGTGGTCGCGCAAGGCCGCACGCGCTTGAGCGCCGCCGACGTGTACGCGCGGGCGCGGCGGTCGTGTCCCGATCTCGGTCTGACGACGGTGTATCGCACACTGGAGATCCTGGCCGAGCTGGGGGCCATCCGGCGCGTGCATCTTGACGATGGCTGCGAAGGGTTCGCGCCGGCCTCAGCCGAGCACGGCCATCACCTGATTTGCAGCCGGTGCCACACGGCGATCGAGTTCGAAGACTGCAACATGAGCGCCATGTTCAAGCGCGTCGAATCGCGCACCGGCTTCCAGATCGAACAACATTGGCTGGAACTCGTCGGTCGCTGTCCCCAGTGCCAGCGCGCGTGAGGGGGTACGAGTGCGAATATGGATAATCGTACTCGTCGCGCTGCTGGCAACGGGATGCGCCGGCGCGACGACTCCGCAGGACAGCACGGCGAGTGGCAAGTTCAAAGTGGTTGCCACGTACAGCATCCTCGGCGATTTCGTGCAGAATGTCGGCGGAGACGAAGTGGAAGCCCGCACGCTGGTCGGGGCGGGTGGAGATGCGCACACCTTTGAGCCAAGCCCGGCCGACGGTGTGGCGCTGGTCGAGGCCCAACTGGTTTTAGAGAACGGCCTGGCGTTCGAGACCTGGTTGGACGACCTGTACGCTTCCTCTAGATCGAAAGCCCCGCGCAGCGTGGTCACTGAAGGCATCGAACCGATAGCATCAGAAGAAGAACACGGCGAGTTCAACCCGCACATCTGGCATGATGTAACGCATGCTATCCGGATGGTTCAGAACGTGCGCGACGCGCTGGTCAAGGCTGATCCCGCCAAGGCCCAGGTCTACCAATCGAATGCCGACGCGTACGTCGCCCAACTGCAGGAGCTCGACGCCTGGGTGTCGGAGCAGGTCAAGGCGCTGCCTGAAGACCGCCGCAAGTTGGTCATACTGCATGACACGTTCGCCTACTTCGCAGCGCGTTATGACTTCGAGATCGTCGGCACGGCCTTAGGGTCGATCACTACCGAAGTGACCGATCTGTCAGCCGGCGAGATCGCGGAGTTGGTGGAGGACATCAAAGCTGCCGGCGTCCCGGCCATCTTCGCCGAGAATATATCGAACCCCAAGTTGATGGAGCAAATCGCGCACGAAGCGGGTGTGACGCTGGCGCCGACGTTGTACACGGACGCGCTGGGTGAGCCGGGCAGCGCCGGCGAAACCTACCGCAAGATGATCCGCTACAACGTCACGACCATCGTGACCGCTCTGAGCCAGTAGCCAGTCGCCCGAGCAGAAGCAGTCCAATGACCATTAGCATGCATGCCCACTCCAAACACATCGCCATCCACCTCGATGGTGTGAGCGTCGGCTACAACGGCAAAGCCGCTTTGCAAGATGTGACGCTCGACATCACACGGGGGCTGCGGCTGGCCGTGCTCGGCCCGAACGGCGCCGGCAAGTCGACTTTGTTCAAGGCGATCATGGGCCTGCTGCCGCTGCGATCCGGACACGTTCTGATCCACGGTGAACCGCCACGCCAGCGCGACACGCATGTGGCGTACGTGCCGCAGCGCGAGGAGATCGACATCCGCTTCCCGGTCAGCGTGCATGACGTAGTGATGATGGGTCGCTACGGCCGGATCGGCTGGTTGAGGCGGCCAGGCCGCAGCGACCGGCAGGTCGTCGATCGGGCCATGCGGCAACTCGACATTCTCGATCTGGCCTCCCGCCCGATCGGCGACCTATCGGGCGGGCAGCTGCAGCGTGCGTTTCTGGCGCGCGCTTTGGCGCAGGAAGCCGACATCCTGCTATTGGACGAACCGTTCACCGGCGTCGATGCGCTGACCGAAAGCGCGATTTATGCGCTGCTCGACGACCTCAAGTCGCGCGGGATCACGGTGCTGCTGGCCACCCACGATCTCGACAAGGCGTTGTCGCACTTTGACGATCTGCTGTTGGTCAACGGCTCGGTCGTGGCCTGCGGCTGCGCCGAAGATGTGTTTCGGCCCGAGATTCTGCGCCGCGCCTTCGGCGCGCAGGTGACGCTGATGCCCACCGGTGATCAGATTATGGCGGCAACAGACGGTCACCACGACTGATTCCTGATTACTGTTCACTCTGCCAGTGATCAGTGACCAGTGGATCAGTGATTCGTCAGGCAGATGTGCCGTGCTCGACTTTCTCTTAACTCCCCTCACCTACAGCTTCATGCAGCGGGCGCTGATCGCTGCGGCGCTGGTCGGCGGGCTGTGCGCGATCGTGGGCTGCTACGTGGTGCTGCGCGGCATGGCCTTCCTGGGCGACGCGCTGGCGCACGCTATCCTGCCCGGCGTGGCGATCGCGTTCCTGCTGGGTGGCGACCTGTTCGTCGGCGCGCTGGTCATGGCGATCGTGGCCGCCGTTGGGATCGGCGCCCTCAGCCGCGGCGGTCGAGTGCGCGAAGACACGGCTATCGGCATCATCTTCTCCGGCACGCTGGCGCTGGGCATCGTGCTCATCAGCAGCGCCCGATCGTACCAGACCGATCTGACTCACATCTTGTTCGGCAACGTGTTGGGCGTCAGCGAGCGCGACCTGATCTTGGCGATCGGCTTTGGAGCCATCGTGCTGGCAGCGATCCTTCTGCTGTACAAAGAATTCTTGATCTTCACCTTTGACCCGACCTTTGCCGCCACGCTCAAACTGCCGGTTGGGGCGCTTCGCTATGTATTGATGATCCTGCTAGCGGTGACGGTGGTCGTGTCGCTGCAAACGGTCGGGGTGGGGTTAGTGGCTGCGATGCTCGTCACACCAGCGGCGGCGGCATCCTTGCTGACACGGCGCTTGTCGCGCATGATGCTCGCGGCAGCAGCCATCGGTATTCTTTCGTCCATGGCCGGGTTATATATCTCTTTCTATCTTCAGGTCTCGACCGGCGCATCCATCGTGTTGACCTGCACCGCGCTGTTCATCCTGGCGCTGTTCTTCAGCCCGCGCGATGGTGTTCTCACTCGCTATCGGATGGAACGTCATTCGCGCCACTCGACCGACTAAACGCACACCGAACTGCCCGACGACGAAATATTTGTTTTGGAAGACCGCGCCCGGCGCTTTCGTTTGAAATGCAGCGTACACTCGATTGAACTTGCGCGGCGCGCGATCGACCGCTAAAATGCTGTGTGATGCCGAGTCTGCCTGAATTGAATGTTCCTGCGCTGCCGCGCCGCGTCCGCCGGCGCGGCCTGATTGTCCTCCTGGTCAATACCTATCTGATGTGGTCCGGCTTTTTCATGATCGTGCCGGTGATCTCGGTGCACTACGTCGACGATCTGGGCTGGGCGGCGACGTCGATCGGGCTGATCCTGGGCATCCGCCAACTGCTGCAACAGACGCTGACCGTCATCGGCGGCGCGTTGGCTGATCGGTGGGGAGCCAAGCGGCTGATCGTGATCGGGCAGATGATCCGCGTCATCGCCTTCAGCGGAATGGCGTGGGCGTTTGATTTTCCGATGCTGCTCGTGCTGGCGATCCTGGCGGCCATCGGTGGATCGTTGTTCGACGCGCCCAGCGCGGCGGCGATCGCCGCGCTGACGACGGAAGAGGAACGCCCGCGATTCTATTCACTACGCGGCGTGATGACCGGGCTGGGCTTAACGACCGGGCCGCTGATCGGCTCAGCCTTGTTGAATATCGACTTCGCGCTCGTCGCCTATCTGTCGGGCGGATTCTTCCTGGCCGCGCTGGCGATTACGGCGATCTTTCTCCCGGCCGTGCAAGTCGGCGCGAAGGATCAGTCGCTGTCGTACGGCGTCCGGCTCGCGCTGCGCGATCGCCCGTTTATGACATTGACGGCTCTGATCATGGGCTATTGGTTTATGTGGGTGCAGCTCACTATCTCGCTGCCGCTAAAGGCCGAGGCATTGAGCGCTGACAAAGGCAGCATCGGAGTGATTTACCTGGTCAACGCGCTGATCACGATCGTGCTGCAGGTTCCGATCACCCGCTGGCTTGAGCGTCGATTAAGCCCGATGCCGGCGATGGTGTTGGGCATCGCGGTGATGGCGGTGGGATTGGGCAGCGTAGCGCTGGATCAAGCTTTTCCGGGCATGCTGCTCAGCGTTGCAATCTTTTCGGTGGGCAATCTCATCGCGCTGGCCAACCAAAACACGGTCATCGCCAGCCTGGCGCGGCCGGAAGCGCGCGGATCGTATTTCGGCGTGAGCGCTGTGGCGCTGGCGTTTGGCGGTGGCCTGGGGAATTTCTTGGGCAGCGTGCTGTACGGCGCGTCGATCACGCAGGGCGCACCGGCGCTGCCCTGGCTGGTCATCGGGGCGGTGGGGCTGGCTGCGGCCGTGGGACTATGGGCGCTGAATCAGTATTTGGTTTCGCGCACAGCACAGGTGACGCCGGTTCGTGAGTGGCGCTAACCCCTTTCAACCTATGCCAGAACACGCAACCGACTACACCCGCGATGAACTGATGTGCGCCTGCATCGCCCGCCAAATCGTGGACGGCGAAGCGGTAGGACAGGGCATCGCCACGCCGCTGGTAATGGCCGGGGTGATCCTCGCCAAGTTGACGCACGCGCCGAACATCCTGCTGGCTTCGGCGATCGGCCAATCGGTGTGCCGCGATTGGGCGCCGCTCGGATTGGCCCGCGTCGAGGAGCAGTGGATCGGCAAAGGGCTTACCCTCCTGACTTTCAGCGAGATCGCCTGCGAGCTGCTGCCACGCGTGAAAATGAAAGAATTCTTCCGGCCGGCGCAGATCGATTCGCGCGGCAACTTTAACAACGTGTTCGTGGGAACGAACTACGATCGGCCGCAGATGCGGCTGCCCGGCAGCGGCGGCATCGCCGACGTGACCGGTTACAACGACAAGAGTTGCCTGTACGTGCCGCGTCACTCGCGGGCCGTGTTCGCCGAGCCGATCGATTTCGTCAGCGGGCTGGGTCATCGACCGGATCGCACGGATGGGACGGGGCCGGTCTATCTGGTGAGCAACCTGGGCCAGTTCGACTACGCGGACGGCCGGATGCGCTTGACGGCCTTTCATCCGGGCGAGTCGATCGCAAAGATTCAGGCCAGGACCGGTTTCCCGCTCGACGTCGCCCCCGACGCGCGTGAAACCGAGCCACCCACCGTCGAGGCAGTGCGCCTGCTGCGCGAGCAAATCGATCCGCTCGGCGTGCGAAAAATGGAGATGCTCAGCGGCGCGCAGCGCAAAGCGTTGATTCGAGACATCTTGCGACGAGAAGGCGTCCTCTAACAGTTGCCTGATGGTGTATACTAGATACGGACTTCCGATGTATACTTAGGGCAGCCAGAACCACGATTCCGGCTCGCCGTCACAGGGCGGCAGATGAAAGGCGCAAACGACATGGACGACTCTTTTGATCCTCAAGCCGGCGATCTGCGCGCCGAGACGGTGAATATCCGCGAAGGCGGCGCGCGCAACGTGTATGCCGGGACGGTGTCCGTCACGCAGGGCGGCGTGCGCAATGTGAGCGCGGAGAACGTGATCATCAAGCAGGGCGGCGCGCAGAGCGTCGAGGCGCAGGCCATCACGTTCAGGCAGGGCGGCGCGGTTCAGGTGACGGCCGGGCTGGTCGACCTGGCCGCCTCGGGCGTCGGTGTCATCCGCGCCGGCGAAGTGCGTGTCGGGCCGGGCTGCAACGTGGTGGCGACGCTGGCAGATAAAGCCACGATCGAGGAGAGTCTCGCGCCGGCGATCATCGCGCGGCAGGAGGCGCGGTTGGATCAGTCGGCTGTCGGCGTGCTGGTCTCGAATCGAGTCACGCTGTCCGACTCGGCAGTGATGATCGCCGTGGCGGACAGCATCGAAGGCGATGTGCGTGTGCAGGTCAAGCCGCAAGTCGCCGCGGTCTTCGGCGCCGCATTCGGCGCGGCGCTGGCCGTGACGCTGTTATTGGGACGGCGCAGTCGGTAGTCTGAGTAGAGTTGTCATATGTTTTTGACTCCGGGTCAAGTTCTCCTCGACCGGTATCGTGTCGTCGGCCTGTTGGGGCAGGGCGGCATGGCCGCCGTGTACTGCGCCCACGATCGCTCCCTGGATCGGCTGGTGGCGATCAAGCAGCTGCGGCCCGACCCGAGCGCCAGCGAGAGGGCCATCGAGCAGGCGCGCGAGCAGTTCCTGCGCGAGGCGCAGGTGCTGGCCACGCTCGATCATGCCAACCTCCCGCGCGTCACCGACTACTTCACCCGGGACGAGATCGAATACCTGGTGATGGACTACGTCGAGGGCCAGTCGTTGATCGAAGCCGTCCAGAAGAACGGCGTGGGGCTGGACGACGATCGGGTCCTCGAGTGGGCCGATCAGCTGCTGTCGGCGCTGGAATATATCCATCGACACGGCGTGATCCATCGCGACGTGAAGCCGGCCAATATCCGCCTCACGCCCGACGAGCGCATCTTCCTGGTCGACTTCGGCCTGGTCAAGATGTTCGATCCGGCCAATCCCAAGACGGCGACGATCATGCACGGGCTGGGCACGCCCGAATACGCGCCGCCGGAGCAGTACGATTCGCACCTCGGCCACACCGATCCGCGCTCGGATGTGTACGCGCTGGGCGCGACGCTGTATCACTTGTTGACCGGCCAGCCTCCAGTGACCGCCACGCAGCGCGTATCCGATCCCAATGCATTCCGCCGGCCGCGTGCGCTCGGCGCAGATATCTCCGCTGACGTCGAACGCGTGATCCTGCGCGCCATGGAGCTGCAGCGCGTGCGACGATTCGACAACGCAACCGAAATGCGCGCGGCGCTCAAGTTGGCGCGGCGCACGCCGGTTGAGGCCGGACTGACCCAGCGCCTGCCGCGTTGGGCCTTCCAGGAACGCAGGTTCTTGGCCCGCCGCGTCGTGCCGCTGGTGGCTCTTGTGCTGCTGGCCGTGGGCGTCGTCACCTTCCTGAACGGCGGCGGTCAACTCTTCCCTACCCCAACGAGCACCGCAACAATGGAATCGACCCCGTCGCAGACGCAAAGTCCGACGACTGCTCCAGCTGTTTCGCCGACGATAGCGCCGACAGCAGCGCCGACGACGACGCCAACCGCAGCACCGACGACGGCGCTGACCGCAACGCCCTCGCCGACCCTTACAAACACTAGGCCACCCAGTCCTACATTCACGCCAACCAGGACCGCAGCGCCGACACTGAACTTTACGCCCACGCCGCGCGACCGAACCGCGACGTTTACCTCCACACCGACGCGGACACCGTCGGACACGCCGACGCCGTCGGACACGCCGACGCGCACACCGAGGCCCCCACCGACGGCGGCGCCGACCGAGACACCGACGCCGACGGACATACCCACGCCTATTGACACACCGTCGCCTGAACCCACGCTATGATCGCGATGCAGTTGGCGCAGCCT
>JBOGUH010000241.1:0-3990 GCA_050695975.1 Anaerolineae bacterium | reverse complement strand
GCCTGGGGCAGCGGCGCATTCCCGACCAGAGCCGCTCTCGACCGCGTCGCGCCGAACCATCCTGTCTACCTCACCGCCAAGAGCGGCCACGCCGGGTGGGCCAACTCGCTCGCGCTCCAGCTGGCTGGCGTGAATGCCTCGACGCAGGATGTACCGAACGGCGAGATCGTCCGCGACGCGAGCGGCGAGCCGACCGGCATCTTCCTAGAAGATGCAATGAACTTGATCGGCAGCATCATCCCGCAGGCTTCGGCCGGGGAAGTCGCAGACGCAATGCGCGAGGCGATCCCCCTCGCCCACCGTGTTGGACTGACCGGCGTGCACGACTTCGACGGGGCGCGCTCGTTCCAGGCCTGGCAGATCCTCAAAGAGCGCAATGAACTCAGCCTGCGCGTCAGCAAGACTATCCCGGTGTATCTGCTGGAGCACGCGATTGCGCTGGGGCTGCGATCGGGGTTTGGAGATGACTGGCTGCGCATCGGGAGCGTGAAGACGTTCGCCGACGGCGCGCTCGGCCCGCGCACCGCGCTGATGATCGATCCGTACGAGGGCGAGCCCCCTTCGGGCAATCGCGGCATCGTCGTCACCGACAAAGAAGAGATGGTCGAGCATGTGCGCAAGGCCAGCGCAGCCGGGTTATCCTCGACGATCCACGCCATCGGCGACAAGGCGAATCACGACGTGCTGGACGGGTACGAAATCGTTCGCAGCGAAGAAGGGCAGCGCGGCGACTCGCGCCTGCGGCATCGGCTCGAACACGTGCAGTTGCTGCACCCGGCCGACAGCGGGCGGCTGGCGCAGCTCAACGTGATCGCTTCGATGCAGCCGATTCACGCGACGAGCGACATGCTGATGGCGGATAAGCACTGGGGCGCGCGCAGCGCAAGCGCGTACGCCTGGCGCACTCAGTTGAATGCCGGTGCGCGGCTGGCGTTCGGATCGGACGCGCCGGTCGAGACGTTCGATCCGCTGGCCGGCATTCACGCGGCCGTCACGCGCCGCCGCGCCGACGGATCGCCCGGCCGCGAGGGTTGGTATGCCGAGCAGCGCCTGACCGTCCACGAAGCAGTGTATGCCTACACGATGGGCGCGGCGTTCGCCGCATACGCAGAGAAATACACAGGCTCGCTCACCCCCGGCAAGCTGGCCGACCTGGTAGTGATCGACCGGGACATTTTCGAGATCGACCCGATGGATATCCTGCGCGCTAAAGTCGTCGGTACGATCGTCGACGGCCAATTCGCCTGGCGCGATCCGTTCTTCGAGACCTAACCCCCAACCCCTTCCCTGCGAGGGAAGGGGCGCTCTCTCCCCTCGTCGGGTAGGGCTGGGGAGGGGTTCGGCGGTATGTAACGTAAAAACCCGCTTCGGAGTCTCGACCGTGGACTTCCCCATCACCGACACCACTCGCTTCGATGATAACAAGCGTCTCTTTTCGGAGCAGCGCCTGAGCATCCCGCGCAATCGCCTCAAGCCCGACTTCTCGCTCGACACGACGCTGGCCTATCACTTGACGGCGCAGTACTTCACCGTGCTCGAGCGATCGAGCCGCCCACTGATCAAAGTGGAAGTCGATCAACAGGGGATTCAAGTGAACGTGCGGGGAGTAGGGACGGCGCTGCGGTTCGGGATCGGCGAACCGGAAGTGACCGAAACCCGCGCGGCAATTCACTGGCCGATCGTCGGCGGCCGGGCGCTGGCTCGCGATGTGGACGACGGCGGCACGTACACGATTGGCGCGGAATGGGACGAGCCGCGCGAGAACTTGATCCTCTTCTCGCGAGTCGAGAACTATCCGCCGTCGCTCACAGGCTCGAACGCGCCGCTGCTGCGCCGATTGTCATACGCGCTCACGCAAAAACCGTCGCACCGGTTCTTCACACACCGTTTCCTGACCGAAGCAGCGCGCGAACTGACTGCACAGAGTAAAGAATAAGGGCTCTACCGACTTGGGGGATTCGCCCGAAGATGAATCTTCGGGCTACGGTACGACGCCGGATAAATCCGGCTGAAAGCCCCATTCATGGGGGCGCAGCCCTGTAGTCCGGCGACACATGCGGTGCAGCGGGAGCACCCCCGCTCCGCGAGGGCAGGCTGCACCGCATGTGTGCTCCCGTTTATTGCCGGACGGGGCAGGCCGATTCACCGTTAAGGCCGGGCGAGCCAGAAGTAAGAAGTAGAACGTAAGTGCGGCGCGGGCATCGCCGCCGGGGACGGCGGCTTGAGCACTTGCGAATAATCACCCGATAGTTTGCCGTACAGCAGCGGGTTTATTTATGCCGACGCCGGGCGCGGGCTGGCGCAGGTGGCACGCCGCCAAATGACCGCCGCCGAGGTCGATCAGCGGCGGCTCGACTTTCGAGCAGATATCGATGGCGATCGGGCAGCGCGGATGGAAGCGGCAGCCGGACGGAGGGTTGAGCGGGCTGGGCACGTCGCCTTTGAGGATGATCCGCTCGCGCTTGAGGTCGGGATCGGGGATGGGGATGGCCGACATCAGCGCCTGGGTGTAGGGGTGCTGCGGGTTGCGGTACATCTCGTCGCGATCGGCCACCTCGACGACCTTGCCTAAATACATCACGGCCACGCGGTCGCTGATGTGCTCGACGACGCTCATGTTATGCGCGATGAATAAAAGTGTCAGGCCGAACTCTGTTTGAAGCTGGCGCAGCAGGTTGAGCACCTGCGCCTGGATGGACACGTCCAGCGCGGACACCGGCTCGTCACACACGATGAACTGCGGCTTGAGGATGAGCGCGCGGGCGATGCCGATACGCTGGCGCTGGCCGCCGGAGAATTCGTGCGGGTAGCGCCGCGCGTGGTAGTCCTCCAACCCGACCTTCTTCATGATTTCGAGCACTTGCTCGAAGCGCTGGCGCGCATCGCCCAGGTCGTGAGCGCGCAGCGCTTCGCCGATGCTGTCGCCGATTTGCGTGCGCGGGTCGAGCGACGAGAACGGGTCCTGAAAGATGATCTGCATCTGCCGGCGGAACGGCTTGAGGTCGCGCTCCCGCAGCCGCGCCAGGTCTTGACCATTTAACATGATCTGCCCGGACGTCGGCTCGATCAATTTCAGGATCAGCCGCCCGACTGTCGTTTTGCCGCAGCCCGATTCACCTACCAGCCCCAGCACCTCGCCGCGCCGAACGGTGAACGATACGTCGTCGACGGCTTGCACCCAGCCCTGCACCCGCTGCAGGATGCCGCCTCTGACCGGAAAGTGCTTGACCAGGTTTCGGACTTCAATCAGGTTTTCCATAGGCCTATTGCGTATTGCGTATTCCGTTCTACGGCACGCCACGAAATACGCAATACGAAATACGATTTACTCGTACAGCCAGCAGCGGACGGCATGTCCGGGCGCGACCGGCTTGAGTTCCGGCTTTTCGCGCGTGCAGATCTCCAGCCCGTGCTCGACGCGTGCCTTGCAGCGCGGCGCGAAGCGGCAGCCCTGGGGCAGATCGATCAAGTTGGGCACGTTGCCGGGGATCACTTCGAGTTCGTCCTTCATTTGGCCGAGGGTGGGGATCGATCCGATCAGCCCCTGCGTGTAAGGGTGCTTCGGATCGCGAAGCAGCGTGCGCACGTCGGTCTCTTCGACGATCTCGCCGGCGTACATCACCGCGACGCGGCTGCACATCTCGGCGACCAGGCCCAGGTCGTGCGTGATCAGAATGATCGCCGTGCCGAGCTCACGCTGCAGCCCGCGCATCAGGTCGAGGATCTGCGCCTGAATCGTCACGTCGAGCGCGGTCGTCGGCTCGTCGGCGATCAGCAGATCGGGAACGCAGGCCAGCGCCATGGCAATCATCACACGCTGGGCCATCCCCCCCGACATCTCGTGCGGGTAAGCGTTGACGCGGCGCTCGGGATCGGGAATCCCGACTTTCTTCAACATCTCGACGGCGCGCGCGCGGCCGGCTTTGCGGCCCATAGCTTGATGAATCTCAAGCACCTCGCTGATTTGATACCCGACCCGAAAGACCGGGT
>JBOGUH010000240.1:0-8052 GCA_050695975.1 Anaerolineae bacterium | reverse complement strand
CATCACGGGTGTCTTGCTGCCATTCGCAATGCGGATGAGTTCACGCGCGATGCGCAGAATCTCTTGCCCCTGCTCGTTCTCAGGATCGCTCGTCTCCCACTTAACCAGACAGCGATCATCGAGCATCTCGCCAGGCGGCGGTGCTTTGACCTTGCCACGCGAAGCGTCCGCCGTCGCTTGTCCCGCATCAAAGGCGATTTGTTGCGGCGACCACTTGGCGATGAACGTAAGCAAGCGATTGCGCGGTGTGTCGGGAATTTTTTTGTACGGGCGATACGGGTCTTTGTCGGTGCGCTGTTTGTTGCCGTGATAGTACGATTTCAAAATGCTCGGCACTGCGTCTTTCAACAGACGATTCACCGCGTCGCGAAATTCGGCGGGACATTCGGGGTGATCGGGGTCAGGCACGAGCGACGCAAAGACGACCGCGCGCGATGCCGCGAGGGGGCGGCGCGCCCACCACAGAGGCAGCGTGGAGATGTGGCCGTGCCGCAGCGACTTATCGCGCACGCTCTCGGCGGAGATTTCGCGGATGGGCAGGGCGACTTCAATCAGGCGAGGACAGTTCATCATGGCCTGGGTAAGGGCGTCATTCGAATAATGCTGCTGGCGTACGCCAGGCAAGCCGCAATGTCTTCGCGCGTCAGGCCCGGATAATTGCGAAGAATGTCAGCCTCGCTCCAGCCCTGAGCCAGCAGATCCACGACGAACTCAACGGCCAACCGTGTGCCTCTGACCACCGGTTTGCCGACAAGGATCGCGGGATCGACGATGATTCGATCTTGCCAGTTCATAATGTTACCTCCTCACCGTGCGCCTGCCAGTCTTTCTTCTTCACCATCCATTGTACCTGCTTATACAGCATTTCGGCAGTCAGTTTAGCGCCGGGATTCTGAATGATGCGTAAGCGCGGCTTCTCGCCCCCTTCGGTTTCACTCAGGGCAAGTTTGCAATCGGTCACGATGTACAACCAGGCGCGCTCGCCCAGTTGCTGGAGCTTGTCCAGTTCCGGGCCGGTGAGGATGATGGCGCCGGACTCGGCGCGCCCCTTGACTTCGATGAAGCGCTTCTCGCCCGCCGGCGATTCCGAGCGAATGTCGTAGTGCTCGCCATCCTGCGACACATCGTCAGGCGTCCAGCCGCGACTGCGCTCGTAGCGCATCACGATGTCCATCGCGATTCGCTCTGTTGCGTCATCGCGCTGCATTGGCACGCCGCGTCTCGGCGAGGCTTCATCGGTTTCAAGCACGGCGACGGGTGAAGGCACGACCAGCGCCGAGGTGACCATTTCGGGCAGGTTGGCGCTCAGCCGCAGCATCAGGTCCAGTTCGGCGATGCGCTGCTTCTTTCGCTCTTTGAGCTGCTGGATGCGCCGCTCCAGCTTCTGGCGTTCTTCGGCGTCGTCGGCGCCCAGAAGCTGCGCCTGCTGCAAGTCGTTGAGCTGGTCTTGCAAGTCCAGGATCAGGTCGGTGAACGTCGTTTCCAGATACCGCTGTCGCAGATCGCATTCGGCCTGGCGATGCGCGCGCACCTGCGCCAACTGTTTTTCGGTCAGGTGCTCGTAAACCCACATCTGCACGTCGTCGCCGGAGCGATCGGGGACGGCTGGGCGTTCAACGGGCCGCTCGACATTCGCGTCAGGTGAGGCATAGTTCAGCAGATTGGCCGGCGAGGTTGCGCGCAGCCCCAGGTGGTCTGCGACGACGACGCTCAATTGCTCGTGAGCCAACCGCTTCTTTTCTTCGCGGCGGCCATCCTCGATGGTGGAGCGCACCAGCCAGATGCGCTGCGGTCGGGCAATGTTGGGGTCGATGATGATGGCGCCTTTGGTGAAAGCGTCACGGGCGCGGCGGATCGCCCACTCGATCAGCGCATCGAACAAGGGATGTCCCGGCCCGAGCAACTTGGTGTACTCCGGCACGCGCACTTTGCTGGCAACGCTGACGAGTTCTTTATCGAACACGAACGGTGTGTCGTACCTGTCGGCGACGGGCAGGCGTTTCTGCCGTGCCACGTCCAGCAGTTCGCCCGGCGCGCGCCCGACGTGAAAGACCGGGAAGTGCTTGTCTTCGGTGATCGTGCCGCCGGCCGCTTGATACGCCTGGGTGAAGAAGCGTTGGATGAAGCGCGGCTGCAAACGGCGCTCGTCGGAGGCGTCGCGCAGTTCGCGCGCCTCGCGCAGGTTGAGTCGAGAGGCCAGCGACTGCTTCTTTTGCAAGTCGATCAGCGCCCGCGCCTTTTGCTCCAGATCGCCGTCCAAACGGCGCTCGGTTTCCGACGCGGCGTCTGCGCCGTCATCCGCGTCGATCGAACGTTCGAGCAGTTGCAGCAGCGGCACTTCTTCGAGCAGTTCGTCGATCACGTCGTACACCCGGTCGGTGCCCATCTGGTCGCGCATCACGTCCAGTTTGCTGAGCACCCGCTGCAGCACCGCGCCCTCGCGGGTGTTGATGGCGACCAGGTTGTACACCCACACGTCGTCTTTCTGCCCGTAGCGGTGGATGCGCCCCATGCGCTGCTCGAGGCGGTTGGGGTTCCACGGGATGTCCCAGTTGATCAGGTAGCGGCAGAATTGCAGGTTGATGCCTTCACCGGCGGCTTCGGTGGCGATCATGATCTTGGCGCGTGCCCGAAAGTCGCGCTGCACCTGCTTGCGCATGTCCACATCCATCCCGCCGTGAATCGTCGCCACGGCGTAGCCCCGCCTGGTGAGCCGCTCGGCCAGGTTGTCGAGCGTATCCTTGTGTTCGGTGAAGATGACGAGCTTCTCGTCGTCGCGGCGGATGATATCCGACGAGTCGAGAACAGACAGCAATTCGGCGAACTTGGCTTCATTGTGGTGACGCAGCGACTCCGCCATTTTGAGCAAGCGGGCGACTTCGTCTCGCTCTTTCTCCACTTCGGCCGGGTCATCGCTGAGCACCTGGCGGAAGATGCGCTGGTCCACCGCGTCGCGCTGTGTTTCGTCCAGGTCTTCGTACTCGGCAATGTTGTCCGGCACATCCTCGTCGCTGCCGCGCAGCAGGCGTCACTTTTCGGCGGCCAGCCGCGCCGGGTCGCGCAGAATCCGCAGCACCTCATCCAGCGCGGCGAGACGGTTCTGCAACGTACGGGTGATGGCGTAGATGCTGCTGGCGAGGCGGCGCTGCATGACGACCAGCGTCAATTCGACGTTGCGGTTCTTCTTGGCCTTGGCTTCCTGGCGCCGCGAGCGAACGTAGTTTGTGACCGCGTTGTAGAGATCGAGTTCTTCCGGCGTCAGTTCATAGCCGACCGTGTTGGTGTGGCGCGGCTTGAAGAGTGGGTTGTGATCCCAGTCGATCATCTCTTCCTTTAGCCGGCGCAGGAAGAAGCGGTTGCGCGCTTTGCTGATGGCCGCTTCGCTCTCGAAGGCTTCCGTCGGCGCAGTGTAGGTGGCGACGGCTTCATGGACGTGCTGCGTGACCAGTTCATCTTTCTGGAACAGGTCTTGATCCAGCAGCATCAGCAGGCGGCGGAACGTGTCTTTTCGCCCGCGATGGGGCGTGGCCGTCAAGAACAGCAGGTGATCGGTGCGCGGCGTGAGCGCTTCGATGGCTCGGTAGCGGTCGCTGCGTTCGACCTTGATGCCATACTCAAACGCCGAGAGTTTGTGCGCCTCGTCGACCACGATCATGTCCCATTGCGTTTCCGTCGCGGCGTTGAGACAGCCTTCGTGGCGCGCGATGAAGTCAATCGACGTGACGAATAGACCTTCATCCTGGCGAGAGAACTGACCCGGCTTTGCCTCGAATGAGGCACGGTTCACCAGGTCGAAATCCAGACCGAACTTTTCGAGCATCTCCTCTTTCCACTGCTTCGTCAGCCCGCCAGGGGTGATGATCAGCACTTTGCCGATCACGCCGCGAAAGAGAAGTTCTTTGATCAGCAGGCCGGCCATGATCGTCTTGCCTGCGCCGGTGTCGTCGGCCAGCAGAAAGCGGATGCGTGGCAGGGGCAGCAGGTAGCGATAGACCGCCTCGACCTGGTGGGGCACGACATCGACGACGCTGGAGTTCACAGCGAAGAGGGGATCGAACTGGTAGGCGATGCGGATGCGCTGCGCCTCCACACCCAGCAGAAAGGCTTCAGCCTCGCCATCGTACGTGAAGTCCGAGCCGCGCACTTTCGTCAGCCGCGCCAGTTCATCTGGGCCGAGCGGGCGCCGGATCTCGCGGCGTGATGTGATGCCGATGCCCTCGATCAGGAGCTTGCTGCCAAATGGCGCGACGCGCCGAACTTCAACATGCTCATCGGGTTCCAGGCCGGCGACGATGTCGCCTGTATTCAAGTCAATGTCTGGCATGGTGAGACCTGCTTTAGGAATGATTGGGCAACAGGGCATCTCCTGTATAGGGTATTCTAACGGCGAGCCGCTCAAAGATCAATCGCATTGCAGGCCTGATTATGGTTCTGTTATGCAATCGACACTCATGTTACCAGCGATCGAGCGCATTTGCGGCCCGGCGCTATCAAAGTGATTGCGATTCGTCGTTGCCGGATGAGCGAATCATCGCGCTCTCGTATAAGCGCGGTCTGGAGGGGTACAGCAAAGACTTCGAGGTCTTGACGGGAGTCCTAGAGTCCGAA
Organism: Anaerolineae bacterium; assembly: GCA_050695975.1. Classification (GTDB taxonomy): domain Bacteria; phylum Chloroflexota; class Anaerolineae; order Fen-1058; family Fen-1058; genus DASSFZ01. The sequence continues at coordinate 3,444 of JBOGUH010000240.1, read as the reverse complement.
ATCGGGAGTTTTTTGGTTCGCTGCTGCGACTTCGACCGGTTGCGCGCGCTGTGTCTTGAGCACCGCCGCGCCGACGATCAACGCGAGGCCTGCGCCGACGGTGGCCAGCGTCCCGAACCCCAGCGAGGCGATGAGCAGACCGCTGCCCAGGCTGCCCATCGCCGACGCCAGATTCACGACCAGATCGGCCGCGCCTTGAATACCCGCACGTTCGTTGACGGCCAGCACGTCGGTCAATAGCGACGAGCCAGACACGAAGCACAGGTTCCAGCCCAGGCCGAGCAGGAACAGCGACGCGGCAAGTGGCAGTGTGTCGGGGTCTTGCGGCGCGAGCGCACAGGCGGCGATCAGCAGCAGGCTGCCCAGGCCGATCGCGGCGCGGCGTCCCCAGCGATCGGTCAGCCAGCCGGTGACCATCGACAGGCCGAACATGCCGATGATGTGCGCCGAGATCACGAAGCCAATGTCTTCCAGGCCGTGATTGAAGTGAGTCATGTGAACCGGCGTAATCGTCATTACCCCTACCATGATCGTCTGCGCCAGGCCCAGGCTGATCAACGCCAGGCGCGCCGAAGGGAGCGACATCACCTGGCGAAATGATCGCGCCGGCTGAGACGCTTCCTGCCTGCGGTAGGACTCCTCGGTCTGGTGCAGTGTGCGCGCCACATCGCGCGGATCGGGGTGCAGCAGGAGGTTGATGAAGATCAGCGTGACGACGAACAGCCCGGTGGTGACGAACCACGGCCCGACCAGCTCGTCGTAGCCCAGGCTCTCGGCCGCGCGCCCGGCGATCGGCGACAGAATCGGCCCGAGGATCGCGCCGATCGTCCCGGCGAAGACGATCGTGCTGATGGCGCGGGCGCGCAAGTGCTCGGGCGACACGTCGGCGGCGGCGTAGCGCGCCTGAATGGATATCACTTGCGCCGCGCCGAGCAGTAGCATGCCAACCAAGAACACCGGCAGCGTGTTGCCGATGACACCTGCCCCGGCGATTAACCCGCCAAAGATGCCGCACAGGTAACCTGCGCTCAACCCGATCCGTCGCCCGGCCCGGTTCATCAAGCGGCCGGCCGGATATGCGGCCAATGAGCCGCCGATCAGCGTGAACGTCGCTGGCAGCCCGGCGGCCCACTCACCGCCTCCCAATTCAGCTCCGGTGATGCTGGAGATGGTCGTCGAAGCGATTAGCGCGGCGAGCGCCAGCGCCTGGGCGATGAACAGCGTCGCGGTGATTCGGCGAATGGTCGATGCGGGTATGGCAGACAACTTCCCCTCCCAACTGAAATGACGAATGACTGATGACGAAGGACCGCTCCACGAGAGGGTAGCCACTCATTCGTCGCGCGAAGCGGGCCTTCGTCTTTCGTCGCATAAAAGAAAGAGCTTGCATCGTCTGCGCGACACAGGCTCTTCAAGTGTGCGCCATTATCGTGCTAGCATCAATGCGCGTCAAATAAATGATCGACCGCGTCGGCAAGCTGCGCCAACGTGCTGACGGTGTGCACCGCGTCGCACAACGGCGCGTAGGCCAGCATGTCACTGTCGCCGGTGCCCCATTGCATGCGGAACTCGGGGTTGAACCACAGCATCTTGCGCGCGCGGCGCTTGATCGCGTCGAAAGCGTCGAGACGCGGATCGTTGAAGTTGTTGCGCCCGTCACCCAGGATGATCACGGTGGTGCGCCGATCGACCGCATCGAGGTAAGCGTGGGTGAAGTGGGCCAGCGAGTGGCCCAGGTCGGTGTTGTAGTAGCCGGGGCGCAGCCGCTCCATCACTTCGGGCACGGCCACATCGGGCGGGTTCTCGGCGAAGTCCTGGCTGATCTCGCTGATGTCGTCGATGAAGGCGAACGAGCGGGCCTTGGCGATCTGATCGCCCAATTCGTACATCAGCCGCAGCATGAACTCGACGACCGGCCGCATCGACGTGGACAGGTCGGCGATCAGGCACAGCTTGGGTTTGAGGTGGCGATGCTTGTGCTTGATCTCGATCGGCGCCGCGCCGTACTTGAGGCTGGCGCGAATCGTCGCCTTGGCGTCGAGCTGGCCCTTCTTGCCGCGTTTCTGGCGCAGCGCGGCGCGGCTGCGCAATTGAGCGGCCAGACGGCGCACCTGGTTGCGCAGCTCCTCGGCTTCTGCGTCGGTAAGCGATTGCAGCGGCCGGTTCATCAAGTCGTTTACCGGCGGGCGGCGTTGATACTCTTCGGCCATGTTCTTGGCGATGCCCGCGCCGACGAAGCGGTTGACCTGTTCCTCGATCGCTTCGGCGTTCTCGCCGGCTGCCTCGGCCAGCTGGTCGATGGCTTCCTGGCTCATGCCCATCGCCGCCAGCATTTGCAGCAGCTGCTGCAGCGCTTCCTCCAGGCTGTTGAAGCCCATCTGTTGAAGCATACGCCGGGTGATCCACGCTTGCTGATACGGCGAGCGGGCGTTGGGCAGGCCAGCCCGCTGCCCCATCCGTTCGAGTTCTTCACGTGACAGGCCGCGGCCTTCCATCAGCTGCCGTATCCGCCGCGCGATCTCGGCCGCCATCTGGCGCAGCGCTTCGCGCAGCATTTGTTGCTCTTCAGGCGACAGGCCGCCCAGGCCATTCATCATCGGCGGCATTTCGGAACCGAAGAACAGCGGAAACAGCCGATCGAAGATCGGCCCGTCCGACGCTTCTTTGACGAGCGTCGTCTTGAGAGAGATACGGAAGGTCTCGCGATGCATCACGCCCATATGCTCGACGGCGCGCATGGCGTCCTGGCTCTCGGCCAGTGACACACGGACACCCATCGCGCGTAGGGCTGCTATGAATTCAATGATTCGATCGTCCATAGTTGATTACTGACTGAAGATTGGTGAAGCATCCTGAGCGGAACGAAGTGGAGTCGAAGGATGCGTCTTGTTCGAGTTGCCTCGCTCCACTGGGCCGCATCCTTCGACTACGGCTCGGCGCGATGTGAATCGAATCCTCAAGTTGATGAAAGGCGCGCCGAGCCTCCGCTCAGGATGCGCCCTGAGCCTGTCGAAGGGATGCTTTCGTGAGCGCGTATCAGTTGCTTCTCAACCGTCTGGGTAGCTGGCGATAATTCTGGTCGTCGTCTTCGGAGTAATCTGAGTGTGTGTTCCCGACAGCGCGGCGCGCGCGGTTCACGTCCGATTCGTGTTTGAGCAGCACGGTCAACGTGGTGTCGAGCGTCTGCCGGTCGATCGATTTCGCGTTCAGCGCGACGAGCGCCTTGGCCCAGTCGAGTGTCTCGCTGACCGAGGGCGATTTCTTGAGGTCGAGCTTGCGCAGCCCGTGGACGAACTCGACCGCCTGGCGAGCCATGTGCGGCGCGAGGTCCGGAACTTTCAGGCGGACGACGTTCAACTCGGCCTCGACCGTCGGGTAGTCGATGAACAGGTACAGGCAGCGGCGCTTGAGCGCTTCGCTGAGCTCGCGCGTGTTGTTGCTCGT
>JBOGUH010000239.1:0-4701 GCA_050695975.1 Anaerolineae bacterium | reverse complement strand
TTATACTATTGTGTTCCTGGTAGGCGGCATTATTCTCATATTGGTTCTAGAAAGCGCGACAGGAAGATTGTTCATGCAGCGTCTAACCTATTTAATTCCGCCCGAATTACTGTTGCTTCTGGCAGTGATCAGTGTGCCAATAAGCCTCATCCTGACCTGGCGGCGTGTGGCGAGCGTAAGCCCACAGCCAGGAAAGGTATGGAAAGCGGCAGCCTGGTCTGTACTCACGGCGATGGGAGCGATACTGATAGGATGGGGCGCGCTGTTTCTGTGGGCGTTCGGTGCAATTCCCGCCTACGCGATCGCTCTGCCGCTAGCTGTTGTAGCTACGATATGGGTTCTCTATCGAGGATACCGCCGGGTGAAACAGGCCAGTCGACTTGCCGGCACGCCGTTGGAAACTGCGGGAGCATGACAGAGGTAACGGGGATAACACGGAGGGCGGTCGGGCGTGGTCGCCCTCTGTTGTTAGACAGTCAACGACGGGATGACAAATCGGTACAGCGCGACCATGTCGAGCGCAGCCAGCACGGCGAACACGCCGATGTAGGCGGCCAGGCCGATCGGGCGCGGTAGCAGCCGCGACCAGCGATCGATCCCGATCGAGAAGACAAGCCCGAGCGGGATCAGCGCCGGGAACAAATAGCGCCCCTGGTGCTGGACGAAGGTGAGGTTGTACCAGAGGTAAGCGGCGAAAGAGAAGAGGACGAGAAGCAAGAGAAGGATAGCGAAATAGGTGGTTGGCTTGTGAGTTGCCTGGTTGGTTCGAAGTGTCCACAGCCAGCCGACGACAGCCGCAATGGAAAGCGCGCCGAGGCCGAGGTACACCCACTCCGGCATCGGCACACCCATCCAACCGAACTGTCCCCAGAAGGAATGAAACGTCGTCGTCAGCGCGCTCACCAGAAACGGGCCGAAGCCCATGCCCGTGATCCAGTCGGATGTGAGCGGCTGGCCGGCGACAACGGCGTTGTGCCGCGCCAGGCCGAGGATATCGAAGCCGCCGTACGCGCCGAGGTTACGCAGCCACCAGAGGGCACCGAGTATAAGCGCAGGCGCAACAACAGGGATGAAGGATGAAGGATGCAGGATGAAAATCGATGGACGATTGGCGATGCGCGCTGCGCGATTAGCGATAGGCGATAAGCGATAAGCGGAGAACAACAACGCGACGAACACAATCGGCACGGCCAAGTAGTCGGTCGTCTTGGTGACAAGCCCCAGCCCCAGCACGACTCCAAGCGCCAACAGTTCCCCGGAGTTCCCCTGAGTTCCTTTTCTCAACACTCTGAACGTCTGAAGCAATATCAACGCCAATAGCAACTCGGCCAGTGAATCGTTGTTGACGCCGGCCAGCATCGCGACGTGCTGCGGGACGAAGGCGACGAACGCCGCCGTGCCGAGCGCAAGTTCAGGCCGATCGGGCGTTATCTCACGAACGATGAGGAAAGCGACGACAATCAACACGCCACCCAACGCGACCGACACGAATCGGAGCGCGAACAGGTCACCGCCGGTGAGCGCGTACATCGGCGCGGCGAGAAGGTAATACAGCGGCGGCTGGTGGAATTCGTAGCGCAGCCGATCGATGGGCAGATCGGGCGTGTTGGCCGGGTTGGTGAATTGCTGGTTGAACGCTTGATCGTAATCGCCGAAGTTGAGAACAGGCAGCGCGCGGTTCTCGACGATGGCGCGCACGTAGTTGTAGTGCGCCGGCTCGTCGGGCACCTGCCAGGCCGGCGTGCGCGCGGCGTACTGCACGGCAATGGCGAGGTAAGCCATGACGATGATCCCAAGGATGCTTATCGCGTATTGCGTTACTCGCGCTTCATCCCTTCGACTTCGCTCAGGACAAGCCCTCATCCTTCATCCCTTCGACCCTTCGGCTGCCCCTTCGACCCTTCGGCTCTGCTCCCCACTCCCTTCGGTCGGGGACTTCGCAGGGCAGGCTTCGCTCAGGGCAAGGCTTCCCGCTCCCTTCGGTTGGGGACTTCGCAGGGCAGGCTTCGCTCAGGACAAGCCCTCATCCTCCATGCAACATCACCGGCAGATAATACATCAACCCCAGGTCGGCCATCCACGCGCAGTCGACGTATACATCTTCGTTCCCAGACCGGGTGTCCGTCCAGGCAGCGCATACGCGGTTGCCCACGCTGTCCAGTCCCCAGTAGTCGCCGGGAGACGGCGAGCTGAGCGGCACGGCGACATTGTGATCGGTCGCCAGGTCGCTAACCCAACTCGACGCCCCCCACGTCACGCCGCCATCATCCGAGGCGCGGTACACGGCGTTGACCAGCACGTTATCCGGATCACCACGCCGGTCCATCCAGAAGGCGTGCAGCCGGCCGCGCGCGCCGACGTGAATCACCGGCAGGAAGTCGTCGCGGACATGGCCGGGCGGATCGGTGCTGAGCCGGATTGGCTGACTCCACGTGTTGCCCCCGTCGTGCGAATAAACCAGCATCGCATCTGCGCCGTTCGTGTCTACGTCGCGCGCATCGGTCCAGGCGACAACCATCCGATCGGGGTCGTTGGGATCGATCGCAGCGGAGATGATGCTCAAGACGCGAAATCGGTCGCGGGCGTTCAGCGGGGATCGGGGCTGGCGCACGTCAACCACTTTGCGGGGCAGGCTGAACGTGTCGCCGCCATCGCCAGATACGACGAAGCGGATCGTGCCAGGCTCATCGTTCTTCAGAGGGTCGATGAAGAAGAGCAGCAGGCGGCCGTTCGCATCGAAGACCGGATAGGCCGAATGAATATCACCGTCCGCCGCGGAGATCGGATCGGTCCAGGTCAGCCCACCGTCGACCGAGTAGGTCGACCACAACGCATCGAAGCGCGACGGCCGCCAGGCAACGACCATACGATGATAGGTCGGGCTGCGCGGCGATTGGTCGATCGTCAGCCATTCCTTATCGTCGAAGCCGGTGCGCCGCTGCGCGGTGATAGTGACTGCAGCATGCCAGGTCACGCCGTCGTCATCCGACCAGGTGATGAACAGCCCATGATGCCGGGGAACGGGCATACCCGATCCGAGCGCGGCAACGTAAATTCGCCCATCGTCGCGGGCCATCGCCACCGGATCGCTGTGGCGAAAGATGTCTTCAGATACACGCGGGAAGCGCTGATTCCAGGGCCAGGTGCGGCCGCCGTCGTGCGAGGTGTATATCCACACCGAGCGGCTGATGTTTTCGGTCATGCGGAAGTCTTTGGCAGCGACGACGATCATGTCCGGGTCGCGGCGGCTGATGGCGAGGCTGGGTTCTTGCTGCGCCTGGCCCGACGCGTCGGTGTTGGCCCGAACATCCTTGCGCCAGGTTAGGCGATCGGGTACACGGCTCGACTGCGGAGTGTGGAAGTATGGGTGTATGGGAGTATGGCCGGCGCGCGCGATCGTCAACGTGATGACGGCTATCGGGACAATCGCGATCAGGATGGAAGTGGCGAGACGATGGATCGCGATCAAGTTCGTTCACTGAGTTCCTTCAGTTCCCTGGCAACGACCTCAAGGGAATTGAAGGAACTCAAAACTAGGGTCCGACGGTGAGGTGGTCTTTGATCTTCTCGAACAGCGCGTCGCCGATGCCTCTTACATCCTTGATCTGTTCGATAGAGGTAAACGGCCCGTTGGCCTGACGATAATCGATGATGGCCTGTGCAATGACCGGGCCGATGCCTGACAACGTGTCGAGTTCTTCGAGCGTGGCGGTGTTGATATTGATCGGCGCTCCGATTGGCGCGCCGCTCGAAGCCGGTCCACTGGGCGCAGCCGGCTCGCCCTTACGCGGGAAGTGGACTTGCATCCCGTCGCTGAGCGGGGCGGCGAGGTTGATCCGATCGAGGTCGGCGTCGTCGGCCGGTCCGCCAGCGGCGTTCATCGCGTCTTTGACAATGCTGTTCGGTGGCAGCGAGTATACATCGGGATTCTTCACCGCGCCGCTGACGTACACGAGAATCGTTGACGGCGCCTCAGGTGTGGGCGACGCGAGTGTCGTTGGACGCAGGGTGATCGTTATGATGGGAGCCGCCGGCGCTGGTCGCAGCACGCCAAAGATCACGACGCCGACGGCCGCGGTCAACGCGATCATGATCGGCACGCGAAACCGCTGCAGGCGATCCAACGGGGTACCCTCCTTATGTCGTGCGAAGGGCCACTTACACGAAAAGCGCGATAAAGGTACAACGGTCGAAGTGGCTTATTAATCAGTCAACGCAGTCGATCAACCTTCCAAAACGACCGCCGTGCCGCTGGCGCTGACCATCAGCATGGAGCCCTGGCCCACGGTCTCATAGTCCAGGTCGACTCCGACGACGGCATTTGCGCCGAGGGCCGCGGCCTGCTGCTGCATCTCTTCGAGCGCGATGTCTTTAGCTTTGCGCAGCTCTTGCTCGTAGGCGGCCGATCGCCCGCCGACGATGTCGCGTATGCCCGCGAAGAGGTCTTTGAAAATGTTCGCTCCTAGAATCGCTTCCCCGGTCACCAGTCCGAGATACTTTACGATCCGCTTGTTTTCGATGGTCGGCGTAGTCGAAACGAGCATATGTCCTCCTGGCCTGTTTGAAGATAGCGTTTCGAAGTTAACCAGTGCCGAGGCGCGCCTTCTCTTCGTCGACGATCTTCTCGTCCAGTTTCGCGAACAGCGGCGCGATGGGTCCAAAAGCCTGTCCCACGGGAAGTTGGCTGGCCTTCCACTGCAC